>CANHON010000401.1 GCA_947462115.1 Deltaproteobacteria bacterium
CTCCGCTCTGCCCGTGGCGGCTGCCTTCGCGCGCCGCGGTGCCCTCCGGGTGCGGACTTGAGCGCGCCAGCGTCCGGGCGGCGCATCGTGCGCTGGTTGGCGTGGGCGTCGGTGATCTTGTCGTGGCCGGTGTGGGGCGCGGCCTTCGTTGTCGTGCCGGTGTTGCCGCTGAGCCTCGGGCAAAAGGCCGTGGCCGCCGGGCTCTGCATCGGGGCCGGCGAGGTCATGTTCTGGGGCGCGGGCGCGGTGCTCGGGGCCGAGCTGATGGCGCGTTTTCAGCCCAAGCGGCTGTGGGCGGCGCTGCGGGCGCGCTGGGGGCGCGGCGGGGCCGAAGCGGGCGCGGGCCTCGATGAAGGCAGCGTGGCTGAGGCTGAGCTCGTGAAGGTGCCGGTGAACAGCGGCGGGAGCTGAAGCGCGGGTCGGCGCGCCGTCGGGCCGCGCCGGGTGCTACCCTGGGCCCTTGGGGCGCCGGTCGGGCGCCGAGGGGGCGCCGATGCGGTCATCGAAGTGGACGGGGTGTGCGCTGCTGTGGGCCGGTGTGGGCTGCGCGCCGACCATCGGCGGCACCGGCCTCGAGAAGGGCCCCACCGGCGGTGAAGAGGGCGGCGAAGGCGGCACCGCAGACGGCGTTGCGGATGACGCTGGGGACGACGCCGGGGACGACGCGGCGGACGGCGCATCGGACGGCGGCGCTGGAGACGGCGCTGCAGATGGCGGGGCCGACGACGCCGGGGACGACGCGGGGGACGGCGGCGACGGCGGCGGGCCGGTCGACGACAGCGCCTTGTTCAACCTCGACGTGGTGCACCAGGTCGAGATCACGCTCAGCGAGGGCGCCGGGCGCCAGCTCAGCGCCGACCCCTACAATTACGTGCAGGCCGATGTAGTGGTCGATGGGCTGCGCTTTGGGGAGGTGGGCGTGCGGGTGAAGGGGCGGCTCGGCTCCTACCGCGAGTTTCCCCAGAAGTCGGCGCTGAAGGTCGATCTGCTGGAGTTTGGCGGCGAGGCGCGGCTCTTTGGCCACGAGAAGTTCAACCTCAACAACATGGTGCAGGACTGCGCCAAGACCAAGGAGCTGGCCGCCTACGGCCTGCACCGGATGAGCGGCACGCCCGCCGTGCGCGTGGCCTACGCCGAGGTCTTCGTCGATGGGGTGCCGTTTGGGCTGTATACGCTCGTCGAAGATTACGATGACGAGTTCCTTCAGCGCAATTTTGTCGAGGACGAGGGCAACCTCTACGACGGCGACTATTACCTGTGGCCCGACGGCCACTACACGCTGGTGGACTTTCAGCGGGACAGCCAGCGCTACTTCGAGCTCGACGAGGGCACCGAGGTGGGGCTCAATGACGTCGAGGCGGTGTCGCGGGCCATCGAGGGCGGCTGGGCGGGCCTCGACCCCCTGTGGGAGCTGATTGATCGCGACCAGCACGCTGCTTTCGTCGCGGCGACGGCCTTTACCGGGCAGGCCGACAGCTACGCCTTCTACTCGAACAACTACCGGGTCTACTTCGACCCCGCGCGCGGGGGCCGGGGCGTCTTTTTGCCCTGGGACCCGGACTGGGCCTTCGACCACGGCATGTCGCCGGTCTCGCCCTATGGCCTCGTGACCCAGGCCTGCTTCGCCGACCCCGCCTGCTTCGCCGAGCTGCAGTCCGTGCTGGCCGAGCTCTCGGCGGCGGCGCCCGACAGCGCGCTGGCCGATGAGCTGCGCCAGGCGCGGGCCCTCATCGCGCCGGCCCTGGCCCGCGACGGCCGCCTGGAGCACGGCCCCGAGCAGATCGCCGCCTGCCAGGACGACGTCGAGGCTTGGCTGAGCACCCGCGGCGACGAATTGCGCGCCTGGGGGCTCTGAGTGGTCCCGGCCCTCCTGGAGTGCGGGGAGGCGGAGACGCCGCAGGGGCGGGTGATCGCTGGCTTTGACGTCAGCGGCGCTGTTGTGTGCATGGGCTACGCGCTCGACGCAGGCACCCGGCGCCGGGCCCTGGGCGGACGGGCGGCCGAGCGCACGGCCCAGGCCGACGCCTGGGTGGCCGAGGCGATGGCGCGCTGGCTCGGCGGCGAGGACGGGCTGGTGGGGCTGCGCGCGCACCTCGAGGGCACGGCGCTGCAGCGGCGGGTGTGGGCGGCCCTGCTGGAGATCCCCCGCGGCGAGACGACCACCTACGGGGCCTTGTGCGCGCGCTTGGGGCTGAGCCCGGGCGCGGCCCAGGCGGTCGGCGGGGCGGTGGGCCAGAACCCGATCGCGCCCTTGATCCCCTGTCATCGGGTGATCGGGGCCGACGGCGGGCTGCGCGGCTTCGCCTACGGCCTGCCCATCAAGGCGGCCCTGTTGCAGCACGAGGGCGCGGCGGTGGCGCCCCGCCAGGTCGGGCTGTTCGGCTGAGCGGCCCGGAGGGGCCCGCGCGGGGCTCGGGTGTGCTTGTCAGGGCCGGGCGCAGGGCGTAGCCTCGCAGGAAGGGAAGGGTGGGCGCTGCGAATGACCGAATCGACCGACGAGCTCAACGAGGGGCTGGGCGCGATGCCCGAGGTGGGCGGCCGCGCGGAGCCCCCCGAAGATCGGCAGGAGCGGGCCCTCGGCCAGACCGAGGCCGGCCGCGCCGCCAACGCCGCCCTGCGCGCCCTGGCCCGCTCCGCCCGCAGCTTCTTGGTGTACGACGCCCACAATGAGGCCATCAAGGCTTTTTTGGCGGACTACCGGGCGACGGTCGAGGCCGCGGTGGCCTATGGGCCGATGGCCCTCGAGGTGCGGCCCTTCGAGATGCTGCGCGGCGATGAGGTCGTCTACGTCGAGCGCGACCGCGACCGCTCCTTGGCCTTTCGCCTGTTCCGGGACGGCGTGCGGCGGCTGACCCTGCAGCCGGGGGTGCCCTGGTCCGAGCTGCTGCGCCTGCTCGAGATCTTGAGCATCCGCTACACGGGCGTGCGCCAGTACGAGGACGACACCGTCACGCTGCTGTGGAAGGCCGGCTTCACCGGCGTCGAGATCGTCGCCGTGGAGGGCTTTGTGCTCGCGGACGACGATGATGAGGAGGATGGCGAAGGCGGGGGCGAGGCCGGCGCCAACCTGCGCCGCGCGGGCCCGCGGGTCGAGGTGCCCAACGACTGGGACCGGCCGGTGCTGCCCCACGCGCCCGGCGACCCCCGCGCCCTGCGTCGGCGCGGCTTCAAGCCCGCGGCCCTCGAGGCGCTGCGCGAGGAGGTCTCCAGCCGGTCGATCGCCCGGCTCACGGTGCGGCTCTGCCGCGACATGATTGAGCTGGTGCGGGATCCCACCGATCCCACCGGGCTCTCGGACGTGTCTGGCCTCATCGACGAGGTGCGGGTGCTGCTGCTCGCCGACGGGCAGCTCGCCGGCCTGCTGGAGCTGGTCGAGGCCATCGCCGCCCTGGCCGAGGCCGAGCCCGAGGCGGCGGCCCGCGAGCTGCAGCGCTTCGGTGACCTCAACGCCTGGCGGCGGCTGCTGGCCTCCTTTGATCGGCACGAGGGCCCCCTTCCAGTCGAGCTGTTCGGCCTCGCGGAGCGCTTGGGCGGCGACCCGCTGCCCTTGTGGCTCGAGCTGCTGCCGGTCATCCAGAGCCGCGGTGGCAAAGAGGCGCTGCGGGAGCTCATCGGCTGGCGCATGCGCCGCAGCGGCGCCGGCATCACCGAGGCGGCGCTCGGGGCCCCCGATGAGGTGGCGGCCGAGCTGCTGCGGCTGACCTCGGTGGTCCGCCCGGCCCAGGCGCCGGGCCTCGCCTTGGCCCTGGTGGAGCGCGATCACGCGGAGCTGCAGGCCCAGATCCGGGAGGTGCTCGGCAAGATGCCGACGGAGCTCCTGCACCGCGTGAGCCCCCTGCGCTGGCTCAAGAGCCCCGACCGGGCCACCCGCGTCGTGGCCCTCTCGCGCATGGAGCGGGCGGTCGAGAAGGGTGACTTTGACGCGCTGGTGGCCTTTGTCGAGGCCCTTCCCAGCAAGGCCCAGGCCCAGGCGGTCGCCGCGGGCCAGGCCATGGCGCGGATCGACGCCGGCCGCGCCACCGAGCGCCTCGCCGGTTGGGTGCGGCCCAAGCAGCTCTGGGATCGGGTCAAGGGCGCCGCGGTCGAGGGCGTGGAGGTGTGGGCGGGCGTCGCCGGACTCGCGCTGATCGACGGCGAGTACGCCGAGTCGACCATCCGTTGGATCCAAGCCAAGGCCGAGCCGGAGCTGGCCGCCCACTGCGAGCGGGCGCTGGCTGGGCGCCCCAAGGCCGAGCAGCAGGGGCCCCTGGCCGAAGGGCCGGCGAGCTACCACGCGGGCCTGTTCTCCCACGCCGGCCAGCTCAGCTTGAGCCGGCAGATGTTGC
>CANHON010000402.1 GCA_947462115.1 Deltaproteobacteria bacterium
GAACGCCAGCTTTCCAACAGCGGCCGGATCGTCGGGTCTTTGGCGGCGTCCTCGTCGAGCATGGCCTCGCTGGCCGCTTTGGCCGCGGCCATGATGTCGGCGGGGAAGGGCCGCAGCTGCACGCCGTCGGCGAGGAGCCGCTGGAGGGCCGCGGGGTTGCGCTGGTCGTAGCGGGCCTGCATGGTCTGGGCGGCGACCGCGGCGGCGGCCTGGAAGATCGCCTGGTGCTCGGCGCTCAGCTCCGCCCACGCCTTCTCGGAGACGTAGAAGCTCAGCGAAGGTCCGGGCTCCCACCAGCCTGGGTAGTAGTAGTACCGGGCAGCCCGGTGAAAGCCGAGCTGCTCGTCGTCGTGCGGCCCGACCCACTCCGTCGCGTCGATGGCGCCGCGCTCCAAGGCGGGGAAGATATCGCCACCCGGGATGTTTTGGACCGAGACGCCCAGGGCCGACATCACCCGCCCGCCGAGCCCGGGGATGCGCATCTTGAGGCCGGCCAGATCCGACAGCCCGTTCAGCTCTTTTTTGAACCAGCCGCCCATCTGGGCGCCGGTATTGCCCGCGATGAAGGAGCGCAGGCCGAAGGCGGCGAACCGGGGCGCCAGGGCCGCAGCGCCGCCGCCCTCGGTGAGCCAGGCCGCCTGCTGACGGGGCCCGAGCCCGAAGGGCACGCAGGTGTCAAAGCCGAGCGCGGGGTCTTTTCCGATGTAGTAGTAGCTGCCGGTCTGCCCGGCCTGGCATGTGCCGCCCTGAACGGCGTCCAGCACCGCCAAGGCGGGGACCAGCTCGCCGGCGGGGTAGACCCGGATCTCAAAGGTGCCGCCGCTCATCACCCGCACCTGCTCCGCGAGCACCTCGGCCGAGCCGTAGATGGTGTCGAGCGAGCGCGGGAAGCTCGAGGCGAGCCGCCACCGCACGGTCCGCCGGACCACCGCGGGCCCCTCCGCCCCGCCGCCCGCGCAGGCCGCCGCTCCGAGCCCGAGCGTCGAGAGCAAGCCGCGGCGCGTCCATGTGCGCGAGGTCTCTTGGGCCATGTTCGCCTCCAGCCGGCGGGGTGCCCGCCTTGGGCGCGATGCTCGCAGGGGGCGACCGCCGGGTCAAGGGGCCGGCCGCCGAGCGGCGCGGGGGTGCAAAAAGCAACGACCCCTCGACGTGAGCCGAGGGGTCTGAGTGGCTGGGGGCGGACTTGAACCGTCGACACTGCGGGTATGAACCGCATGCTCTAACCAACTGAGCTACCCAGCCAGAGCCGCCGCCCTCCTATTCGATCTGGACCTGAAACGCAAGGCATAAATCTCGGCATCCCTCAGAAACCTGCAGAGCCGGCGAACAAGGCGGGCCTTAGCCCCGCGGGAGCACCCGGAGCAGGCCAAAGCCCACGCCCAGGGCGAGGCCGCCGAGGGCCGCGAGGCCGCCCAACAGCAGACCGAGGCGCGCATGGGCCTGCAGCAAGGCCCCCTCGACTGGCGGCCCCTCGGGGTCCAGGCCGAGCCAGGGGCGCATCGGCGCGGGCGGCCGAGCGGGGTCGGCGATCATGCCGATGGCGAACCACAGCAAGCACAGCTCGCCCGTCATGCCCAGGGCGAGCAGCGCCGCGAGCGCGAGGCCGCTCACTGCTCCGGGAGCGTCTCGAGCTCGCGCTGCACCCGCTCGAGGTGCCGAGCGATGTCGGCCGCGTGGATCGAGCCGGGGTAGCGGGCCCGGAGCGCCGAGAGGTCGGCGGCGATGCTCAGCAGGCCCTCGCGGTGCAGCGCGGGATCACTCTCGCCGCGCAGCTCCAAGAAGCGGCGCGCCGACTGCTCCTTGAGCCGGAACACCTCGGCGTCGCGCAGCTCTGTCCAAGCGGGCTCGACCTCGGCCCAGCAGGGCGCGCCCTTGCAGCGCTCCAGGGTGCGCATGGCGCCGACGTTGTCGCCCTCCGCAGCCCGGGCCTTACTGGCCGAGAGCAGCGCGGCCGCGTCGATGGCTGGCGCGGCGGGGGCGGCCGGGGCGTCGGGATCAAAGACCTGCGCCTCGGGCGTGGCCTCGACGGCGGGCGGCGGGTCGTCGACGTTGAGCTCGACCTCGTCAATCTTGCCCTCGCCGAACCGCGCCGCGCCGCCCGCGGTCTCGGGCAGGGGCACCGAGCTCGGCTGGCCGCGCGTCTCGATGTCGATGAGCGCGCGCAGGTAGGCCTTCACCTCCGGCGGGCAGCGGACGCCGTCGGCGCTGAGCTGCTCGGCGAGGAGCAGGGCCGCCCCGAGCCGGTCCTGTTGATCGATGAGCTCGCTGCTCTCCATCAGCGCTTTGATCTCTTTGACCTCCGCGTTGAGGCGCACCGGAGCGGCGACCGGCGCGCCCATCTCGGCGGGCTCCCCCTGGGCACCATACTTGACCACGCAGCCCGACCCGAGGCCAGCGAAGGGCAGCGCGAGGGGGATGGCCAGCGCGAGAGACGACCGCAACAGCACCGAACGCAAAGGACCTCCACGGGAGTTGAGCATGGGACGGGCCCTCCCGACGACGACCGCGTCTATCCACTCCGGCCCAGGGCGCCCCTTTAGGGCTCCATGGGCTCGGCTTCCAGCTCGGGCGCCGGCTCGGGCTCGCCGGCCTCGTCGGGCGCCGGCCCGATGCGCACATCCTCCGGCTCCTCCTCTTCGGCAGGCACCGGCTCCTCGATCAGGGCCTCGGGCGCCTCGACCTCGGCCTCCTCGGGGGGCGCATCGCTGGGCTCCCCACCGACCTCCTCCGTCGGCGCGATCGCGGGCGCGGGCGGCGCCTCGTCTCCCGCGGGCGCGGGGCTCGGCGCCGAGGCGCTCGCCGCGGGGCGGCTGCGGAGCCACGCGGTCGTGGTGGACCGCTCCACATCCACGGTACCATCCGACAGCAAGCCCGCGCCGCGGACCAGCACCCCCTGCGGACCGCCCTCGGCCGGCAAGCCGGTCCCGGCCGCGACGCTGACCACGGCGTAGCCGCCCTCCACCCGAAGCTCCCGATCGGCCGGAGCGACGGCGCCGAGCTCACCGGCGCGCGCCAAGCCCTGCGCGGCGCCGATCCACACCGGCAGCGCCCCGCTGGCCCCGGCAAGCCGGGTGCCCCCCCGCCGCATCGCGCGGTTGTCGTCGTAGCCCACGTAGGTGACCAAGGTGTAGCCCTCGCCCCACTTCCATTCGTTTTCAACCACCTTCGGCACAACCCCGGCGAAGGCCGCGTTCTTGAAGCCGTTGGTCGTGCCGGTCTTCCCGCCGACGGGCACTGGGGCGCCGCCGACCTGGACGGCCTGGGCCGCGCGGCTCCCCGTCCCATACAAAACAACGTCCCGCAGGACATCGCCGAGCAGGCGTCCGGCCTCTGGGGGCGCCACCTGCTCCTTGGTGGGCGTGGCCCGGTACAGCACCTCGTAGGCGCCCGGCTGCTCGGGCCGCGGCCGACGGATCTCCTGGATCAACAGGGTGGAGGCCTCGACCGGGGCGACGTCCTCCCAGAGCCCGAGCGCGCTGTCGGCCGGCCGCACCTCGCCGGGGAAGCGCCAGACCGCGCCGGTCTGCATGCCCTGGTAGATGCCGGCCGCCTCCTCCAGGCTGATGTCCACCGCGCCCAGCGGCATGCTCAGCGTCGGCGGCAAGGGGGAGCGCACGCCGAAGGCCTGCGCCGCGGCGCTCATGGCCTCCATGCTCAGCACCAGCCGAAAGTCGGGGTGGTGCTGCAGGACCTCAAAGTCGTAGGCGTCCTGCGCGGACAGCACCAGCGCCCAGCGCTGGGCCCCCGCCATGAGCCCGTCCAGCGTCCCGAGGGGCAAGCGGCCGCGCAGCAGCACCGCGTCCCGCTCCGGCAGGCCCTCCCCGCGGCGGGCCAACCAGTCTGCGAGGGTCTCGGCGCTCACCGGCCCCCAACCCGCGCGGCCGATCCCGCAGGACAGCGCGTCGCCGTCCGGCGAGACGAACACCGGCGCCGCGTCCGACAGATCGAGGGCCGCCACGGGCGGCGGCGCCTCCGACAGAGCCGCGGAGAGCGCGTCGAAGATCCGCTGACCGGCCCCGGCCGAAGCGCCGACGTGGGCGGCGATCCGCGCGTAGCTCTGATCACAGTCTTTGGCCGCGGCCTGGACCTCCATGAAATTCCAGCGAAGGGCCTCGACCTTGTCGCCGGCGCCGCCGCCCTTGAGGAGCTTGCGCTCCTCTGCGACCGCGCCTTTGCCGTGCAGCAGGGCCATCAGCTCAATGCGCACCGGGTCTTCGGGGCTCAGCTCCCGCACCATCTCCAGGCGCGCGGCGTGGAGGGCCAGCTCCTCGACCCGACCCGCGGTGCTGATCACGCCAAAATCGTCCCGCACCCGGCGGATCCA
>CANHON010000403.1 GCA_947462115.1 Deltaproteobacteria bacterium
CGATGCGGGAGCTCCGCAAGGTCCGGGGCAACGCCATCAGCATGATCTTCCAAGAGCCCATGACCTCGCTCAACCCGGTCTACACCGTCGGCGACCAGATCATGGAGGCCATCCTGCTGCACCAGCGGGTCGATGAGGACGAGGCGCGGTCCATCGCGGTGGAGATGCTGCGCAAGGTGGGCATCCCGGCGCCGGAGCAGCGGGTGGACGAGTACCCCCACCAGCTCAGCGGCGGCATGAAGCAGCGCGTGATGATCGCGATGGCCCTGTCCTGCAAGCCCCGCCTGCTCATCGCCGACGAGCCCACCACCGCCCTCGACGTGACCATCCAGGCCCAGATCCTCGAGCTGCTCAAGTCCCTGCAAGCCGAAGAGGGCATGGGGATCATGCTCATCACCCATGACCTCGGGGTCGTCGCCGAGACCACCGACAAGGTGGTGGTGCTCTACGCCGGCCGTCTCGCCGAGACCGCCCCCACAGCGGACCTTTTCGCGCGCCCTACCCATCCCTATACCCGCGGCCTGCTGCGCAGCTTGCCCGACCGGGCCGAGCCAGGGGCCCGCCTGCCGACCATCGAGGGGATGGTGCCGAGCCCGCTGGACTTCCCGACTGGCTGCCGCTTCAGGAGCCGCTGCGGCCTGGCGACCGCGGCCTGCGCGGAGCCCCCGCCCGAGCACACGGTCGGGCCAGGGCACGCGGTCTGGTGCCACCACCCGGTGCGGGACGCCGAAGCGGAGGCCCGATGAGCGAGGCGCCGATCCTCAGGGTTCAAGGGCTGATCAAGCACTTCCCCATCTACAAGGGCTTTTTTCGCCGCCAAGTGGGCAGCGTCAAGGCCGTCGATGGCCTGAGCTTCGATCTGGGCCGCGGCGAGACGGTGGCGATGGTGGGCGAGTCTGGCTGCGGCAAGACCACCGCCGGGCGGGCCATTTTGCGCCTGGTGGAGCCGGACGGCGGCCACGTGTGGTTCCGGGGCCGCGACCTGCCGACCGTCGGGGAGGCCGAGCTGCGCGGCCTGCGGCGCCACATGCAGATCATCTTCCAGGACCCCTTCTCCAGCCTCAACCCCCGCCACACCATCGCCCAGATCGTCGGCCGGCCGATGCTGCTCCACGGGCTCGCCAGCGACGCCGCCGATGCCGAGCAGAAGGTCAAGGAGCTGATGGTCAAGGTCGGCCTGCAGCCCGCCTACTCCAGCCGCTATCCCCATGAATTTTCCGGCGGGCAACGTCAGCGCATCGGCATCGCCCGGGCCGTGGCCTTGCAGCCCGACTTCATGGTCTGCGACGAGGCCGTGAGCGCCCTGGACGTCAGCGTTCAGGCCCAGGTCATCAACCTGCTCTCCGACCTGCAGCAGGAGATGGGGCTGTCCTACTTGTTCATCACGCACGACCTCAGCGTGGTGCGCCACCTCGCGGATCAGGTGGTGGTGCTCTACCTCGGCCAGCTCTGCGAGCGGGCCAGCCGCAGCGCGCTGTTCTCGGCGCCGCGGCACCCCTACACCCAGGCCTTGCTGTCGGCGGTGCCCCACCCTGAGCCCGGCCGCAAGCGCAAGCGGGTGATCCTCCAGGGGGATGTGCCGAGCCCCATCGCGCCGCCCCCCGGCTGTCGGTTTCACACCCGCTGCCCCCTGGCCCACGGCCGATGCCGCGTGGAGGAGCCGGCGGAGCACAGCGTGGCGCCCGGGCATGTGGTGCGCTGCCACCTCTACGAGGGCCGCAGCGAGCCCGTGGACATCGCGGGGCCCCTCCCCGCCGGAGTACAGCCATGAGTCGTTATTTTCGCAAAGCCGTCGTCGTGGTGCTCGCCCTGTGGAGCGGCGCCGCCCTCGCCGGCCCGCCGGCCGACCACTGGCAGGTCCGCAGCGAGGCCGAGCTCGCCAGCCGCGTCCAGGCCCTCTGCCTCGCCTCGCAGAAGGACAAGAAGCCGATCCTGCTGGAGTTCTCGGCGGCCTGGTGCGGCGACTGCAGGGCCGCGGCCAGCCTCGAGCAGCAGCCCGAGGTGAAGGCCGAGCTCGCCCACTGGCACCACGAGGTGATCGACGTGGGGCGCTTTGAGCGCCACCAGACCCTGCTGCGCGGCTTCGGCGCCCAAGGCATCGCCTACTGGGCGGCGCTGCAGCCCACCGACTGCGCAGCACCCCCGTCGAGCTGGCCCAAGCTGCGGACCGGGAGCGTCGAGCCGACGAGCGACGCGAGCCTCGCCACCGCGGCGCAGCTCATCGCTTGGCTGACCGCCGCCCGCGCCCCCAAACCCTAAGGCCCCGGAGCTGCAATGTCGGCCACGCTGCTCACGCTCGCCCAAGCGCTGGCCGCCCTGTACGCCCTTCAGTGGCTGCTCGGGGTGCTGTTCTCCTTCAAGACCAGCCGGCCCGATGGGGATGTGGTCTCGACCCCCGCCTACCGGCGCCTCATGTTCCACATCATGCGGGGCAAGGCCGAGTCGGTGGTCTACTTCGACGCCTGGGTCAACGCCGAAAAGCTGCTGCCCTACGTTGAAGCCGCGAGGGCGTCCTTTGGGGCCAACCTCACCCACTGCGTCGTGGCGGCCACCGGCCTCTGCCTCGCGCGGGCGCCCCGGATCAACCGCTTCACCTCCGGCCAGCGCCTCTACGCCCGGCGGGGGCGGCACGTCACCTTCTCCATGAAGCGCGGGACCGAGCCGGACGGCGCGGTGGCGCGGGCCTCCGAGCTCGGCACCATCAAGATCGAGGTGAAGGACGGCGAGGACTTCCCGAGCCTCTGCAAGCGGATCAACAGCGACATCCGCCTGCAGCGCTCGGGCGCCGACACCCCCGCCGACAAAGAGTACCGGCTGTTCAACCTGCTGCCCCAGTTCGTGCTGCGCGGCGCGGCCCGCCTCATCATGGCCCTTGACCAGATGAACCTGCTGCCGGGCTTTTTCATCGAGGGCGACGGCATGTTCTCCAGCGTCTTCGTGGCCAACCTCGGCAGCATCCACATGGACGCTGGCTACCACCACCTCTATGAGTATGGAAATACGCCGATCTTCATCATGGTCGGTCAGGTCTGCGAGCGCCCGGTGGTGGTGGAGGGCGCGGTGATCGCGCGGCCGGCGCTGCACCTGCGGTTCACCTTCGACGAGCGCATCGACGACGGCCTCAACGCCCGGCACGCCATGGAGGCGCTGGTGGAGGCCCTCGAGGACCCGGAGCGCTGGCTGGGGGGCCTCGGGCCCGGCCCGCACGCGCCCCTCTGGCCCCGCGAGGCGCCCGCCGCGACGCCGCCCGCCGGCTGATCCCCCAGGTGCGCCGGTTCGCGCCCCCCGCGCTGGCCGCGGCCGCCGCCCTCCTCCTCGGGGGCCGCGGGGCCGCGCTGCGCGACCTGAGCGGCGATGAGCAGAACATGCTCCACCTGCCCTTCGCGGAGCTCCTCCACCAGGCCACGCAGCGCGAGGGGCCCTTTTGGGGGCACCTGCCCTGGAGCTTCGCGCTGCGGGCGCTCAGCCTCGGCGCCCTCGGCGAAGTGACGCCGCTGGTGTGGCGCCTGCACAGCCTGCTGGCCCACGCCGGCCTCAGCGCGCTCCTCGCCCAGGCCGGCGCCCGGTCGGCCGGCCCCGGCTTCGGGCTCGGCCTCGGGCTCCTGGCCGCCGCCCACCCGCTCCTGCAGTTCTACGCCCAGGACGCTGGTAATTACGCCTGGAGCGCCATTTTGATCACGGCCTTGGCGCTGGTCTCGCCGGTGGGGGCCCGACCCGCGCGCCCCCGGTGGATCGCCCCGCTGCTGGCCCTCAACCTGTGGAACGACCTCTACAGCCTGCCCTGGGTGCTCGGCTTTGGCCTGCTCAGCGCCCAGGCCGCGGCCCGCCGCCCTGCGCTGCGCCGGCCCCTCGCCGCGGCCTGGGGCGCCGGGATCGGGGCGGGCTTGATCTTCCTCGGGCCGCTGGCGGCGCGGCTGCTCCAAGACAGCGCCGCACAGGTCGCCTTGCACGCCGACCCGCCGCCGCCGCGCGACCTGCCCCTCGCCCTCGAGGTGCCGGTCCGGGCCTTGCTCCGCGCCCTCGGCGCCGTGGCCGGCGGCGTGACCGAGGGCCGGCAGCGCCAGTGGGCGGCGGCGGCCCCGCCGCTGTTATTCAGCCTCGGCTGGATCGCGCTCGGTTGGCGCCGCGGCGGGCCGACGGCCCGGGCCCTGCTCGGCGTGGCGGCCCTCACGCTCGGGCTGCACCTGCTCGCCGGCGTGGCCGCCGAGGGGGCGCTCGGCCGGGTGATGCCCTTCGAGCCGCGGGTGCACATCGCCCTGCCCGCCCTGCTGTTGGTCTGCCTCGGCTGGGCGGCGCCGGCGCTGCGTC
>CANHON010000404.1 GCA_947462115.1 Deltaproteobacteria bacterium
GCCTTCGGCGCCACCCTCTACGCGCTGCTGACCGGCCGAAAGGTCGCCGCCCTGCACAACCCCGAGGTCTGGACCGCCGCCTACGCCGGGGTCCCCCAGGGGCTCGCCGCGGTGCTCCAGAAGGCGACCCGCCTGTACCCCGAGGACCGCTTCGCCGACATGCGGGCGATGGTGGGCGCCCTCGCCGCGCTCCGGGCCGCGCCCCCGCCGGCGCCGACCCCGCCGCCCGCGCCCGCGCCGGCGCCCGCTGTCCGGCAGGGCTGGCTGGGCGGGCTGATCGCCTTGGTGCTGCTGGGGGCCCTCCTCGCCGGTGCCGCGGCCTTCTGGACCCTCGGCGACACCGAGCTGCAGGCCGAGCGCCTCCCAGCCCCGGGAGCGCCGGGCGAGGGCCCGCCCCCCGCGCTTGTCGACGAAAAAGCGGAGGCCCCGCCTGAGGCAGCGGTCGCCGAGAACAACGCCGCAGACACCAAGGTGGACGAGGCTCCGCCCGAAGCCGCCACCCCCGGTCCCGACGCGGCCCCCGCCGCGCGCCCCCGCCGCCGCGAGGGCAGCGGCCAGAGCCCAGCGCCCAGCCCGGCGCCCAGCCCCGCCCCGCCCGCCGGGCGCCGGGTGATCACGGTGCAGGCCAGCCCGGCCGAGCCCGCCCCGGCCAGCGCCCCGAGCCCGGCCCCCGCCGCCAGCGCCGATCCCACCGGCGTCGTGCGGGTGCGCACCGTGCCCAGCGGCGCCTCGGTCCTGGTGCGGGGTCGGCGGCCGGCGAGCGCGTCGGGCGGCGGCTTCGCCCTGCCGGTCGGCCAGCACAGCCTCGAGCTCCGCAGCCAGACCGGCGAGGAGACCCGGGTGGCGGTCTCGGTGCGCGCGGGTCAAACTGTTGATATTTGCTACAACTTCGACACCAACTCCGCCTGCGGAGGCGGACAATGACCGCACAGCCCCCGCGCCGGGCCCGCCGACCGGCCCGCGCCCTCCCAGCCGCCCTGGCCCTGCTGAGCAGCGGCCCCGCTGCGGCCGTGCCCCTGGTCTACGCCGAGGGCGCGCCGGCCGAGCTCCGCGCCGAGGTCGAGCGCGCGACGGGGCTGCCGCCGGGGCAGCTGGAGCCCGTCGCCTTGAGCGCGCTGCTCGGCCGCCCGCCAGCGATGGTCGGCTCCGGCGCGCTCCGCCACTGCGCCGGGGCGCCGGTGCGCGGCCCCGAGCTCCGCGCCGCGGCCTTGCGGGCGGAGGCGGCCATCGGCAACGGGGACGCCGGACAGGCCCAAGATCAGCTCGACCTCGCCCTCGGCGCCATGGGCTGCCTGAGCGAGCGGGTCGAACCGCCGGTAGCCGCGCGGATCTTCATGCTGCGGGCCGAGGCCCAGGTGCGCCGGGGCGACCCCGAGGCCGCCCGCAACGAGCTGCGCACCGCCTTGGCCTTCCAGCCCGAGATCGCTCCGCTCACGTCATTTTCACCAGAGGCCGCCGCGCTCCTCGAGGCCGAGCGGGCCGCCTACTTCCAGTGCCCGAGCCCCAGTGGCTGCGCAGGGCTGCTGCCGGTCGTGGTGCGCCCCGGCGCCCGCAGCGCTGGCCCCTGGGTCGATGGCGTCGCGGCGCCCGCTGCGGACCCCCTGCGCCTGACGCCCGGCCTGCACCTGCTTCAGGTGGCGAGCACGGCGGGGCTGCGCAGCGCCTGGCTGACCGTCGAGGGCCCCTCGGCCTTGGTGATCCCGAGCGCGTGGCGCGGCGCCCCCCTGCCCGGCCTCGCCGACGCCGCCGCGGCGCCCGAGCTGGTCGACCTGCTGCGCGCCGGCCTGCCCCAGGCGAGCCTCGCCTATGCGACCGCGGGCGGGGCGATCTGGCTGGTCGATCTGGCGCCCGACGGCGGCTCGGTCACCACCGTGGTCGCGCCGCCGCCGCCCGCGGCCCCCGACAAGGTCGAGAAGCCCGACAAGAAGCGGCGCTGAGCCACGCGGCCCGGCCTAGAAGGGCGCGAGCCCGACGCTCAGCCCCAGGGTGGCCTGGATCAGCGGGAAAGTTCCAGCCTCATCCTCGTCGAAGTCGTTGAGGTTCACGAGGCCGTACTGGCCGATGCCCATCTCCACCCGGGTGTAGGTCCACCGGCTGTCGTTGTGGATGCCGAGGCGCAGGCTGCCGCCCTGGCGCACGATGGCTTCGGTGAGCGTGCCGTTGAGCGCCTCCAGCCGGTGAACGCCCACCATGCCGAACAGGCCGCGCGCCTTGTTGTTGGGGTAGACCCGCAGGCCGGCGTCCATGTAGCGGAGGTCGGGCTTGACGTCGGGGTAGGAGTCGCCCTGAAGCTGCAGCATCACGCCGCCGAGCTGCGGCAGGTAGGAGAAGCTGCCGGTGAGGGCGAAGGCCGGGCCCACCGGGATGGGCGCCACCAGCTCAGCCTCGCCGCCCGCCACGTAGGGGAAGCCGGCGTGGATGCCCACCCGAACGAGGCGCCGGTTGGCGTTGACCGAGTAGCGCTGCGCGAACTCCCGGGCGCGCACCCGATCGCGCTCCACGCCCTTGCCGCGGGCGTACATCTCGCCCAGCGACTTGCAGGACTCGAAGTCGCCGTTGTCACAGGCGCGCTCGAAGTGCCGGGCGGCGATCTCATCGTCGAAGCTAGTCTTGCGCTGGAGGTGCACCCGCGCGAGGCTGGCGCAGCCCGGCCCAAAGTCGCCCTCGCAGGAGCGCTCCAGCAGCACGTAGGTGGGCTCGGCGGGCTCGCCCTTGCGGGGCATGCTCAGCCCGGCCATCTCAAAGCAGCCCTCTGGGTCGCCATTTTCGCAGCCGCGCATCAGGTAGTCGTCGGCGGGCTGCTCGTTGGGCCACGCGGGCTCGTGCCGGTTGGCCACGAAGCCGCCGAGGTCGGTGCACGCCGAGGCCTCGCCGGTGTCGCAGGCCTGGGTCCAGGCGGTGTAGGCGCCAGGCCACGTGTCTTTGGACCGAGACAGGCGCTCACCGAGGCCGGCGCAGCCCGGGGCGCTCGCTTGATCGCAGGCGGAGGTCCAGAGGCCGACCGCGTCGGGGGCCTCGACCTTGCGGGCCGCGCCGATGCGCCGCTGCTCTGCGCCCGCGATGCAGCCGGAGGG
The DNA here is from genome assembly GCA_947462115.1 of Deltaproteobacteria bacterium. GTDB lineage: Bacteria > Myxococcota_A > UBA796 > UBA796 > UBA2385 > JAEUKK01. The sequence goes on from CANHON010000404.1 coordinate 3,075, forward strand.
AAGGCCGGCGGCGCAGGCCGAAGCGAACAGGGTGAGGGCCTGGCCATAGGCGGCCGAGCGGGGCTCATGGCGCACGAGGAGGTGGCCCGAGCCCACGCAGGCGCGGGTCTCTCCGGCCTCACAGGCGGCCTGCAGCTTGGTCTCGGCCTCGACCACGCGGGGGTGGGCGATGCCCCACCGATCCACGAAGTCACCGAGCAGCACGCAGCCCTCCTCGTCCCCGAGCGCGCAGGCGCGGGAGTAGGCGCCGAACTGATCGAGGGTGGTCGCCGCGATCGGCCCGGCGACGAGCAGCCGGCCGAGCTGCACACAGGAGGAGGCCAGCGGCAGCGCTGGGTCCTCACACTCCCGCACGGTGCGCAGGGCGAAGGCGTCGGCGCGCCGGCGACCGGCGTCCTCACAGGCGTCGGCCCGGCCGAGCACGCAGGCCTGATCGAGGCTCAGCAAGGCCCGATCGGGGGCGGAGCGGGCGTCGTGGGCCACCGCGAGCAGCCGGCAGCCCTCGCCCACGTCCTCCAAGCGGCGCAGGCGCTCCCCGAGGGAGCCGCTGGCGTCGACCGCGCAGGACACCTCCAAAACACCCACCTGCACGTCATCTGGAGCGCCCTGCACCCCGTCCATCACGCCGCGGGCGACCTCGTGGCAGGCGTTGGCGTCCTGGTTGAGGCAGGCCTCGGCCCGCAAGGCCAAAGCCGGCCGGTCGAGGCTGATCTGCTCCATGCAGGCCCGGTAGACGCCGCCCTCGCAGGCCTGGGCGTAGAGCCGACGGGCCTCTTCGCGGGCGCCCTCCCGGTGCATCAGGGTGGCGGCCACCGCCCGACCGGCCACGAGGCAGGCCTCGGGGAAGGCCGGCGCACAGCTCGGCAGCTCGGCGGTGCCGCGGGGGAAGCTCACCGCCCAGACCTCGAGGCCCTCGGCCGTGGGCAGCAGCAGGTGATCGCCCGCTTGACCCTGGAATTGCTGCACCCGGGCCGCGCCGGCAAAACGCGCCTGCAAGGAGGCGCCGGGCGCGTCCACCACCGGCGCAGCGGAGACCGCGGGGTCCGGCACCAGGGCCCAAGGCGCCTCGCTCAGGCCCCACCACAATTTGGGCACCGCCGGGGTGACCGCGCCGGTGGGCAGCGCGCCGTCTTGGAGGGCGGCCGAGGCGAGGTCCAGCCGACGGGCCTGCCGCGCCGCATCAACGACCCAGACGTTGCCTTCGGCGTCCGACCGCA
>CANHON010000405.1 GCA_947462115.1 Deltaproteobacteria bacterium
ATGGCGCTGAGGAACCGCAGCTCGGTGGCCGCGAGCTGGGCTTCTTCGGCCAGCTCCCGGGCCGCGCAGACCGCGGGGGCCTCGCCGGCCTCCAGCACGCCCGCGGGCACCTCGAGGGTCATGCCCCCGGCGGCGTGGCGGTGCTGGTGAACCAGGGTGACCGTGCCGTCCTCGTGCACCGGGACCACCGCCGCCGCCCCTGGGTGCCGGATGATCTCCAGCGCGACCCGGTGGCCGTTGGGGAAGATCGCCGTCTCGAGGCCGAGCTTGACGATTCGGCCGTCGTAGACGACCCGACGGTCAGTCACGGGGCAGCTCGGGGAAGCTGAGCGCGCCGGTCACCGACAGCGTTGAGCCGTAGCTCCAGTCCGCGGAGTAGGCATAGCTCAGGTTGAAGCCGTCGAAGTCGGCGTCCTCGTCCAGCACCACGAGGCTGAGCTCGCCCCGGCTCTCGCTCATGCTGTAGACCTTGGCGGCGCCCTCGTCGAGGTCGAGCATGCGGATGCTGGGGTTCGACAGCGGCACCCAGCCCTCGCAGGCGGACTCGGCGCTCGGGCGCACCTCGTAGATGAGCTCGCAGGCGGGGCAGAGGTCGGCGGCCTCGCGGAAGGTGGTGCCGTCGCTGATGGCGGTGCCCTCTTCGGTGATGGCGTCCCCGGCGCAGTCCCAGGTGTCGCCGTAGGCGTCCACCGAGAAGGTGCGCTGCCCGGAGAAGCGCGTGAAGTCGGGGGCAGGCGGAGGCGGTTCGGCCCCATCGCCGCCGTCGGCCCCGTCTGCGGCGCCGTCTGCCGCGCCGTCGCTGCCCCCGCCGTCGCCCGCGGTCCCGCCGTCGGCGCCGCCGTCGGTCTCGCCCGCGGTGTCGGCCGAAGAGGTGCTGAGCTTGGTCGAGCCAGAGCCGCAGGCCGCGAGGGTCAACATCCAGGTCAGGGTGAGGCGGCGCATTTCAGACTCCGGGGTGCAGAGGGTGGGGGCAGGGCAGGGCCGCTGCGCGAGACGGAGGACAAAAAGCAAAGAGGCTGGACCCTGTAGGGACCAGCCTCTTTTCGAGTGCGGAAGAGAGGACTCGAACCTCCACGATATTTCTACCACTAGATCCTGAGTCTAGCGCGTCTACCAATTCCGCCACTTCCGCGCACTCGCGATGTCGGACTTGCGCACGGGGCTCGACGTTCAGGGGGCGTCGCGTGCTCAAGCTGCCGGTGTGGAGGCAGCGCCCCCAGACCCGCTGGGTATATCCGATGGGAGGACGACGTCAAGGGCAGCCGCGCCCTGCTCGGGAAAATTCATCGATCGGGCGGCGGGCGGCCGTCGGTGCCCGCTGGGTCGAGGGCGTAGACCGCGTAGCCGTTGCGGGCGTAGAGGAGCGTCGCCCCCATCAGGAGGGCGTCCTCCAGCGCGGCTTCGGGCTCCCCGTAGGCCTTTTGGTACGCGGGACCGCTGAGGAAGGGGTAGGCCCGGGGCGTAAAGGCCCGGGGGCCGACCAGCGCGTGGGTGGCGCCCGCCTCCCGGAGCGCCGCGATGAAGGTGGGGCCCCGCTGGAGGATCAGGTGCCGCAGCGGCACGTGATCTTCAACCGTGCCGAGCAGGGTCTCGCGGTCCACGAGCGCGGTGTCCCAGCTCCGAAGCAGGGCCACGACGGCCCCCGCGGGGAGCTGGGCGTTGATCCACTGGGCGGCCTCCGCGCCGACCACCCGCCGGCGGAGGTAGGCCTCCCGCGACTCCAGGCCCCGGTGGAGCGCGACGGTGTCGTTGATCTCCCCGGCGATCGGGCCCAAGTTGTTCGGCGCGTCCAGCAGCGCCAGCGCGGCCAGGCTGGCGGCGATCCCCCCGAGGGCACGGGGGCGGTCGGTCAGGCGCTCCATGAGGTGGATCGCGTTCGTCGCCGCCTGCAAGCACACCAATGGCAAGATCGGGAGCAGGTGCCGCAGCCATTGGGGGCCCGCCGCCCACAGCCCCAGCGCGAAGGCCAGCCCGAGCGCGCTGCCCAGCGCTGCCCGCCGAGCGGGGAGGACCGCGAGCAGGCTGGCGGCCGCCATCCCGGGGTGGAGCCGACCCAGGAAGCGAAAGGTGTGGGGCTCGCCGGTGAACACGGCCGTGTAGGGCAGGCGCAGCATCGAGCCGAGGTCCCGCCCGGCGCCGTACTTCTCGAGGTGCTGGAAGGTCAAGGCGCTGCCCGCGCTCTCGCCCCAGCCGGCGGAGGGGAACAGCGGGTGGAGGCCCTCCGCGGCGCTGCGCAGCCACCACGGGCAGAGGCAGGCCACCGCGAGGGCGCCCGCCCGCAGCCGCGCGCGCACGCTCAGCGGGCCGCCGATCAGCACCGCCGCCACCCCGCCCAGCGCGGTGTACTTGAAGCTCAGCGCCGCGCCGAGGGCGAGGCCGAGCCCGCGGCCCCCCTCTGCGGCGATCTCGCTGGCGACCAGGACCGCAAAGGCGACAGGCAGGTTGTTTCCGACGAGCGGGGCCTCGTGGAGAACCGTGTACTCGGGTAGGAGCAGGGCCGGCGCGAGCCACCCGGCGACCGGTCCTGCGGCCCGCTCCGCGCGCTCGGACAGCAGCGCCACGGTGGCGGCGGCGATGCCGAGGTGGAGCACCGCCGCTGCGGACGGCCCGAAGAGCTGCAGGGGGCCCGCCCACAGGCCGATCAACAGGAGGGGGCGGCTGCCATCGGCGTGCAGCGGGCCGCCGACCCAGCCCTCCCTGAGGCCCATGCGGTGGGCCAGCCCGAGGTGCTGGTAGAGGCTGTCGGTGTCGGTCGGCGGCGCGAGCGCGACGGGCAACCCGACCAGCAGCACGAGGACCGCTGCCCACACGGCCGCGCCACGCGGCGCTGCGGGCGAGCACAGCCCCCGGCGCCAACGCAGCAGCCCGTCGGCCGCGGGCGCCACCAGCGCCGCCCAGGACCAGGCGACGGGTACGCCGAGGCCCAGCGCCACCACGCCGAGCGCGCCCATCAGGCAGAGCCCCCACAACAGGGCCCGCCCCCAGCGGAGGCCGGGGGGAGCTCCGGGCGCGGCCAGCCGACCCTCGACGGCGAGCCCCGCGCCGAAAGCCAGCCCCCCCGCGCAGAGCCCGCCGACGATCGCCCGCGCCGCCTCGAAGGGCGCTCCCTCGGTCCCGGCCCCGGCCCCGGTGGCCGTCGCCCAGCCGAGTAGGGACAGTAGGAGAGCGGCGCCCAGCCCGGCGAAGGCGAAGATCCGCTGCGCTGGCCCGCTCATGATCCGCCTGCCGCGCGGGTCGCCGCGCGGGTCGTGAGCCAGGTGTGGCCCTCCGCGCGGTGCAACAGGTAGGGCCCCCATTGCGAAGGCGCCCGCTGGTGACCCGGGCCGCGGACCTGCAGGCCATCGCTGCACTGCAGGTCCACGTCGCGCGCGCCCCGGGTCTCCCAGCAGACGATCTCGCCATCAAAGCCGAGGCCCGCCGAGAAGCCGGTGTCGGCAGGCCAGCGCTCCACGGCGTTCCGCACGGGGTCCCATCGGGCGATGTGGCCCGGCTCGATCCAGGCCATGCGCCCACCGGCGCCGATCACGTGTCGGCTGCCGGGCGCGCCGAGGGGCTTGCCCGCGCCCTGGCCATCCCAGACAAAGACCTGCGGGACCCCCGGCGCCACGGCCTCCACCCAGGCCAGCCAGCCAGCGGCGATCGCCAGCGGACTCCAGCCGATCGGGCGGGCCGGCAGCTGCCGCCGGGGGCCGCTCTTTTCACCGAGGCTGAGCTGGTCGGCGCGCTGGCTCGCCAGGAGCCCATCGGCGGTGGCGCAGGGGCCCGCGGGGCTCGGGCTGGGGGCCGCGGGCTCGGCGGTCGCGGTACGGGGGCCGAGCCGCAGCAGCCGGTCGGCGACGCCGGGCTCCCAGACTTGGCCCACGCTGACGCAGGGAGACGACATCGGCTCCGGGAACAGGATCAACGTGTTGGTCGGCAGAAACACCGCCCGGTCGACCAAGCCCAAGGGGCCGCAGCCCACCGCCCACGGGCCGGCCAGCGCGGGGAAGCGCGGGTCCGCGCAGGTGGCGTCGAGCGCGTAGACCGGCAGGGTGGAGGCGGCGGGCCCTGCCGGGAAAAGCGGAGCGCCCCCGGTCGCCTGGGCGAGGAGCGCCCCCGCCATGGCCAAGGAGCGCGGCGCGCTCAGCGGGCGGCGGCCGCCGCGACACCACAGCAGGAGATCGTGTAGGTCACGAGGTCGCTGGTGGTGGCGCCGGTGCAGTCGGTGGCGCTGAGCTGCAGCTCGTAGTTGTTGTCTTCGCAGGCGCCGAGGGTGATCGG
>CANHON010000406.1 GCA_947462115.1 Deltaproteobacteria bacterium
CCGCCGGCGCCGCCCAAGGCCCAGGCCTGCCAAGCCGAGCAGCAGCCCGCCGATCAGGCTGAGCGGGAGCGCAGGCTGGGCCAGCAGCCGGTCTCGCCACCGGGGGAGGTGCGGCGGGCAGCGCAGCGCTGGGGGCGGCCCGGCCTCGAGCGCCGCGGGCCCGCGCAGGGTCCAGGCCTCGACGCTCACCGCCGCCTCATCGGTGGGAATAGCGGTCACCACGCGATCGGAGGGGCCCGCCCGCCCAGTCAACCCGCCGCCGGGCCCCAGCGCCCAGCCCGACCAGCCGGTCCGCGCGCGCAGCCGGGCCGCGGCGATGGCCGGGCCCCGCGGGGCGTCCAGGGGCGGCAGCGGAGTGTCCAGCGCGCACCAGCGCAGCAGGCCCAGCTCCCCGTCGGCCGCGCGACGGGCGGCCCAGGCGCAGGCGGCCTCCGAAGGCGGCGACTCGGCGAGGAGGCGCTCCACCAGGGCGCGCTCGCCGTGCAGCAGCGGCCCGAAGTCCAGGGGCGCCGCGCAGCCCCCAGGCTCCGGGCTGGCCTCCGGTGGCGTCGGGGCGGCCGGCAGGTCGGTCGGGGACAGCGCGTCGAGGATGGCCTGCCAATGGTCACCCCCATCGCCAGGCAGGGGCGCGGGCCGCACCAAGCGCGCGCGGATCGTGTGCGCGGCGGCGGTCCACAGCCGCAGCTCCACCTCGGCGCGCCCGCCTTGGTCCTCGGCGCCGAACCGCAGGCGCAGGCCCTCGCCCAGCGCTTCGGCGTCCACCCGGTCGGCGGTGGCCCCCGGTCCGAGGCGGGCGAGCAGGCGCGCGGCCTCCGCCGGACCCCAGCCGCCCTCTGGCCCGAGGGGACGCCGCAGCGCGAGGCGCTCCAGCTCGAGCACCGTGCCATCGCGGTGGCGGGCCTCGACGCGATCCCAGGACTCAACGAGCGGGCTGAAGCCCTCCGGCATCGGCAAGGCCGCCTCGCCGATGCCCACGACCGCGGCGTCTTGGCCCCGATCCGTCGCCTCCGCCCGGCCCGCGCCCAGGATCGCCAGCGCCAGCAGCGCGACGGGGCCGATCGAGGGGCCCGCCGCGGCCCGCAGCCGGGCGCCGCTCGCGCCATGCGGCAGTCGACCAGATGTGCGGCAAGTAGTGTGCATCACGCTGTTCTCACCATGAGCAACTCGAAATTCAGCCCGAGGGGTACCCTGCGCGCATGTCCGCGCCCGCCCCCAGCACCGAGGTCCCTGAGCGCCCGCCGGCCCGCCGCCGGCCGCGCTGGCGTCTGCAGCCGCAGACCCGCCAGCGGCTCGACACCTTCGGCCCGCCCATCCTCGCGCTGCTGTTGACCTTCACCGTCCTGCTCGCCGGCATCCGCACCCCCATCGTCGAAGACAGCCTGTTCTGGTGGATCCCCCAGGCGCTCATCATGGCCGAGCGTGGCCTCGCGATGAGCACCGGCGGGCCGCTGCCGGAGCTGATGGCCGCCTCCATCCCGCCGGAGGCTATGCCATCGCAGTGGGCCGACGGAGTGCCGGACTACGCGCACCCGCCGCTCTGGACCTGGTGGCTCGCGCTCTGGCTGCGGTGGTTCGGGGCGAGCACGGTCGTCATTCACCTCGCCTGCGCGGCGCCCGCGGCGGCGATCGCGCTCGGCCTCGTCGCGGTCGCGCGGCGCCTCGGCGACCCCTGGCTCGGCCCCGCCGCCCTGGCCCTGCCGCCGCTGAGCGCCCAGCTCCTGCGCCCGGAGCTCGACCTGCCCCTGCTGGCGGTCACCTTGTGGGCGCTCGTGGCCCTGCTCGACGGCAAGTGGCGGCTGTTCGTGCCCTTGGCCCTGCTCGCGCCCTGGGTCAAGGAGCCCGGCGTGCTGTTGGTGGTCCCGGCGCTGATCCGGGCCCGCTACGACGGCTGGCGTCGGGCGCCCTTGGCGCTCATCCCGCTGATCTCTTTGGGAATGTGGGGGATCGTCCACGGGGGCTTGGCCCAAGCCGAGAAGCTGCCCGCGGGCCTCGTCGCCTGGCTCACCGACGACCTGCCCTCCGCCCTGTGGCTAAACGGCGTCCACCACGGGCGCTTTCTGCTCCTGCTCGGCCTGCCGCTGCTCTGGCAGCGCCGCCATCGGGTGGGCGTGCAGGTGGTGGGCGGCTTCGCCCTCTGCTGGATCGTGTTCTTCTCGATCGTGGGCTTCAAGCTGCAGCCCAACAACCCCGAGCCCATCACCCACGTGCGCTACTTCGTGCCGGGCATGGTCGCGGCCCTGCTGCTGCTCGGCCAACGGAGCCGCCTGCTGCCCTTGGCCGGCCTCGCCTTCATGCAGGCCCGCAGCCCCTATGGCCCCGAGGCCAACCACTTCGGCCTCGACGCGGCCCGGGCCGAGGCCGCCGCTGTCCCGTGGATCCGCGCGGAGATCGCCTCAGGCAGGCGCATCTGGGTGGGGCAGTACCAGGGCGCCTCGCTCAGCCAGCCCTGGGCCGGGCAGATCGACACCCCCATCCAGGGCATCGCGTTCTACGGCCAAAACACCGACCCCATGCAGCTCTCCAACGGTGATGGCATCGTCGAGGCCGCCTATGGCGAGCCCATGGGCCTCATCGACCGGGTGTGGAACCTCACCATCGACCGGCGCTGGACGCTCGGGCACGCCGTCGTCTCGGCCTCGGTGATCGGCGAGCGCACCGGCTTTGTGCCAGAGATGCCCGGCGCGCCCCTCGGCGGGGTTCCGGGCCCCGCAGCGCCGCCCGAGGGCGGAGGTGCGCCGGAGGGGGGCGTGCCGCCGCCGCCTGAAGAGCCGCCGCCGGCCCCACCACCGGAGGCCGACGCCCAGCCGCCCGAGGGGGTCGCCCCGCCGCCCGAGCTGAGCGCCCCGCAGCCCTGAGCCGAGGCGCCGCCCGCCCGTCCACCGGATAGCGGCCCGGCGAGGAGGCCACATGCGCCGTCGATTTCTGAACGTCACGGAGGGGCGGCTCGAGAAGGTCATCGCCGAGCACACCGACCTGTCGCGCAACCGCGCCCGCTCCATCGTCGAGCGAGGCGGCGCCCGCGTCGATGGCGAGGTCAAAGACCGCGCCAGCACGTTGGTCCCGGCGGGTGCCTGGGTCGAGGTGCGCAGCAACGCGGCGCCCGACGCGAGCGCCCTGCTCCCGATCCGCTACCGCGACAACTCCATCATCGTGGTCGACAAGCCCGCCGGCATGCCCTCGCAGCCGACCCGCCAAGGCCACGCCCACCACGTCTACGGCATCGTCGCGGCCCAAGAGCGCTACGTCGGGCTGCACCACCGCCTCGACACGCCGGCCAGCGGCTTGATGCTGCTGACGCTGCACCCCAAGGCCAACCCCGAGGTCGCCGCCCTGTTTCAAGAGGGCAAGATCAACCGGGAGTACCGCGTGGCGGTGCTCGGCGACCCCGGCCCCGAGGGCACCTGGGAGACGCCGGTGGACAACCTGCCGGCCCGCACCCGCTTTGTGCGTGAGGGCCAGAAGGGCCGGGTGAGCCTCTTGCGGTGCACCTTGGAGACGGGGCGCACCCACCAGATCCGCCAGCAGGCCCTCGACGCCGGCTTTCCGGTGCTCGGCGACCGCCGCTACGGCGGGGCTGCCGGCCGGGCCTGGCCCCGCTTGGCCCTGCACGCCGCTGTTCTGCGCTTCTCCCACCCGCGCACCGGTCGGGCCGTCGAGGTCAGCGCGCCCCTGCCCGCCGACCTCTGCGGGCTGTGGGGCGAGGCGCCGCCCACCGCGGCGCGGGTCCGCCGCAGCACCATCGACCTGAGCGAGCCGGACGGCCTGCTCGACCTCGGCGACGATGCCCTCCACGACGATGACCTGGGCGACAACCTGGGCGACGATGACCTCGGCGACGACGATCTGGGCGAGCAGCAGGCGCCGGAGGCCATGGACGACGAGGGCTGAGCCCAGCCCCGCGGCTCAGCGCCCCGCCGCCTCCCGGATGAGCTCGCAGAGCCGATTCAGCTCCAGGGGCTTGGGGACGGCGCCGCGCATGCCGGCGGCGATGCAGGCGTCGTGGTCCGCCGGCATCACCGAGGCGCTCATGGCCAGCACGACGGTGTGGGCGCGGCCCGGGAGCGCCAGCAGCGCCCGGGTGGCGGCGAGGCCGTCGAGGCGCGGCATCATCAGATCCATGAGCACCACGTCAAACTCGTGCTCCGCCACCAGCGCCACCGCCTCCTCGCCGTCGTTCGCCAAGGTCACCTGCGCGCCGCGGCTGCTCAGCAGCTCCTCGGCCACCATCTGGTTCACCGGGTTGTCCTCGGCGACCAACA
>CANHON010000407.1 GCA_947462115.1 Deltaproteobacteria bacterium
CGTCGAAGCGGTCGACCTGCCGGCCCTCGACGAGGACACCGCCTGGGCGCGGCTCCCGGACGGCGGCGCTTGGGAGATCACGACGGAGCCGAGCCCAGGCGAGGCCAACCGCTGAGCGCCGAGCCCGGGCGAGGCCAACCGCAGAGGGCCGGGCGCGGGGGGGGGATGGACCAGCGCGCGCCGCCGCGGGGGGCTCGACGGTGCCGGCCTGCCTGCGGGAGGGTTTGGGATGAGTGCCCGCGCGCGCCTCGGCGTGCGTGCGGCGGCGCCCCTCCCATCGTTCTTCAGGATCTGCCCATGTCCGCCCCCCTTCGCTCGACGGCCCCGCTCGCCTCCCTCCCCGCGTCCCTTGCCGTCTGGACGGTGGTCTTCGCTGCCGCCTGCTCGGGCAAGGGCTCGGCGGACGACACGAGCACGGCCAGCGACGGCGCCACCGACGGGGCCACCGATGGGTCCGACGGCGCGGGCGATGGGACCGAGGTGCCCGCCGCGCTCGTGCTCAACGAGATGCTGTCGAGCAGCGACCAGATCAGCGAGTTCATCGAGATCTACAACGGCACCGACGGCGACCTCGACCTGTCTGCCTGGGCCATCACCGACGGCTATGCGCTCGGCGCCGAGCCCTTCGCCTTCCCCGCGGGCACCGTGGTCCCGGCCGGCTCCTTCCTCATCGTCTGGGCGGACGACGGCGCGGGCACCGAAGAGGGCCTGCACGCCCCCTTCAAGCTCAACCGCTCCGGTGAGATCGTCACCCTGATTGACGACAGCGGCGCTGTTTACGAAGAGGTGTCCTTGCCCGCCATGCAGCCCGAGCAGACCTTCTCGCGGCTGCCGGACGGCGGCGCCTGGGCCATCATCGACGGCTACTCCCCCGGCGCGCCCAACCCCGCCGCGCGCTGAGCGCTCGGCCGCGGATCTCCCGCCTGCCCGGCCGGGCCTGTGGGTTAGCCCCGCCTTCGCCGGGCCCCGCCCCAAAGGACGGGGCGGCCACGGCGAGGGGTGCGGATGTCCGAGAACGCTGGGCCTGAGGTGATCCTCCTCGCTGGCCTCCCATTTGGGGCCCCGCTGGTGGAGCAGGCCGCCCGTCGCCTCCGCAGCCGGGGATGGGTGGCGGAGGCGCTGGACCTGCCGGCCCTGGGTCCCGATCCCAAGGGCTGGGCCGCTGCGCTGTCGGCGCGGCTCGGGGATGGGGCCACCCTGATGGCCCAGGGGAGCGCGCTGCCCTTGGCCCTGCGGGTCGCGGCCGACCGCGAGGCCGCCGGTCGACCGCTCGGGGCCCTGGTGCTCCTCAACGGCGCGCTCGGTCGGGTGGATCCGGCCCTCGTCCTGGCCGCCCGCATGGCGCGGACGCCGGGGCTGGGCCGGGCGCTGCTGCGGGCGCCGCTGCTGCTGCCGGTGCTCGCCTCCAGCCTCGGGCTCCGGCGGGCGGTGGTGAACCCCTACGTGATGGAGCGCGACAGGGTTGTCGCGGTCACCGAAGCGTGGCTGGGGACGGGCCGGCCGGCGGCGCTGCTCCGGTCCCACCTCGTTGAGCTTGACGTGCAGCAGGACCTCCCCGCGTTTCGCGACACCCCGGTGCTGCTGCTGTGGGGCGACGCCGATCCGCTCTACCCGCCGGCGGTGGCGGAGGCGGCCCGGCTCCGGCTCGGCGGCGCGCTCCATGTTCGGATCCCCGGCGGGCAGCACCTTCACATCGAGGAGCGGCCCTGGGCGGCGGCCGACGCCCTGCACGACTGGGCGGCCGGGGAACGCGCGACCGAGGTTCCCCGGCGGTAGTCGAACAATCGTTATGCCCGATCGCGACATCCATGCCCCGAATTGTGGCTAAGCCGGGGCGGCGAGGGGGCAGAAGACGGTGTGATTGGTGGAGAACAGCGTGCTGCACGTGAGATGGTGCGCCGCCCCGGACCTGGCACGGTCCATGCAAAGTGGTTCGCGGAGACGCAGAGACGGTCCGGCAGGTAACCCCCGCCCCTCACCGCCAAAGACGCCCGGTCGGTAACCCCGGCCGGGCGTCTCCATTTTTTCGCCCCGCCCTTCGCCCGGTTGGCTCCGCCCGCTCTCCGAGAGCTGTCCGGAAAGGCCGCCCCCGGCGATCACAGGCCGCGCCGCCCGGGCCATGGACATGCGGGGGCCGCGGCGGTCGCCCCACGCCCCCGCGGCGTAGACTGGTCGGGGGCCCGCCCCCGAGGAGGCCCCGTGTCCGCTCCCGCGCCGAGCCCGCCCGCCCCGCCGCCCTTGCCGCCGGCCCTCGCCGCGCTGAAGGCCGCCGGGCTGCGCATCAGCCAAGCGGAGCTCGACGTCGGGGCGGCGCGGCGGGACCTGTGGCCTCGCGACACCCTGGCGTTCCGCGACGGCGTCCTGCCGCCCACGCCGCGGGCGGTCGCCTGGCCGCGCGACCGGGACGAGGTGCTCGCGCTGCTTCAAGCGGCCGTCCAGGACAATGTTCCCGTCGTTCCCTATGGCGCGGGCTCCGGGGTGGGTGGCGGCGCCCGGGGCCTCGAGGGGGCCCTGGTCATCGACACCAAGCGCATGGCGCGCCTCCTCTCCATCGACCCCGTGGCCCGCCTCGCCCATGTGCAGCCGGGGCTCCTCGGCCAGCGCCTCGAGGACCAGCTCGCGCTCTCGGGCTGGACCACCGGCCACAGCCCCTCGTCCATCGCCTGCTCGACGGTCGGCGGCTGGGCGGCGGCCCGGAGCGCGGGGCAATTCTCCAGCCGCTACGGGGTCTTCGCGGACATCCTCGTGGGTGCGGCGATGGCCACCCCCGCGGGTCCGCTGCACGCCGGCCTGTGGACCCCGCCCGGCGCCCGCGATCGGCTGACCGAGCTCGTCGGATCGGAGGGTTCACTCGGGATCTTCACCGATCTGCTGGTGCGGATCGCCCCGCTGCCCACCGAGCGCTGGCTCCGGGGCTACGCCTTCGACACGCTGCCCGAGGCCTGGGAGACCATGCGGGAGCTCCTTCAGGATGGTCTGTGGCCCAGCGTTCTGCGCCTCTACGACCCCCTCGACACCCGCATCGGCGGCCGCACCGGCAAGCGCAGCCGCGAGCGACCGGTGCTCACGAAGCTGCGGGCCGCGGTGGAGGGCGTGCCGGCCTTGCGCAGCCGGCTGCTGGAGCTGCCCCTGTCCTTGCCGAAGCTGCTCAACCGCATCGCCGACGGCCTCGGGCGCGGGGTGCTGCTGATCGTCGGCTTTGAAGGCACCGAAGCGGAGCGGGGCGCCACCTTGCCCCTCGCCATTGAGCGCCTCAGCCGCCGGGGCCGCGACCTCGGGCCCGGACCGGGCGAGCACTGGTACGCGCATCGCCATGATGTCAGCTACAAAATGGCCCCGATCTTCGCTGGCGGCGCCTGGGCCGACACGATGGAGGTCGCGGCCCGCTGGTCCGACCTGCCGCGCCTCTACGCCGAAGTGCGCGAGGCCATCGGGCAGACCGCGGTGGTGATGGCGCACATGAGCCACGCCTACCCCGAGGGCTGCTCGATCTACTTCTCCTTCGCGGCGGCGGGCGACGCCCAGGTCTACGACCGCACCTGGGCGGCGGGCACCGCGGCGGCCTTGCGGGCGGGCGGCACCACCACGCACCACCACGGGGTCGGGCGGCTCAAGGCGACCGCGGCGGCCGAAGAGCTGGGCATCGCGGTGGCTGGGTGGAGACACCTGCGGGATCAAGTCGATCCCGGCCACCACATGAACCCCGGCTGCCCCTTCCCGGTGGGCGCGGGGGTGGTCGCGCAGCCGACCGCGGCGCCCCCTGCGCCGGTGGCCGCGGGTCCCCTGCTCGGCGTCTCGGCGATGGACCGCCTCGCTCGGATTGATCCGCGGGCCGACCCCGCGCTTGTCGAAGCGGCGCTGGCCGCCGCGGGCTGGCGCTTGACCTGGCGGCCGGACCGCCCCCTCCTCGACTTTCTGCGGGCGGCCGGCCCCGTCTATGGCCTCCGGCACGTCATGCTCGTGTACTCAATGCGTTTTGTGGACGCGGCGGGCGGCGCGGTCGTGCTCGGTCGCGCGCCCCGCAGCGCGGCGGGCCCCGATCTGCGCCTGAAGCTGCTGCACGAGGGCGAAGCCTTGGGGCTGACCCTCGACTGGGTGGAGCTGCCGATCACCCCGCTCGACGCCCCGATCGTCGCGGTGGAGCCTCGGTTGTTGGCCCGGAGCACCGCCGCGGCGACCGCGCCCGCCCTGCGCCCCGCGCCGCGCCGGCCGGAGCTCCACC
>CANHON010000408.1 GCA_947462115.1 Deltaproteobacteria bacterium
ATCACCCTCGCCGCCTGCGAGTCCGACGACAAGGCGTTCAACGCTGACCAGGACGGCCTTCTCCGGCCCGCCGTTGACTTCGCCGCCCCCACCGTGCGCGGCCTCGCCGTCACCGGCGCCACCCGCCTCAACGACGGCCGCACCGTCGTCACCCAGCGCGACCTCGTCCTCACCGCCAACGCCACCGACAGCTCCGGGGTCACCTCCGTCTGCGTGTCCATGGACTTCAAGAGCTGCGTGGTCTGGCAGGACTGGGACGGCTCCGCCCTGGCTGAGCTCAGCCCCGGCGAGGGCGAGAAGTCCCTCTACCTGTGGTTCCGGGACGGCGCCGGCAACGTGAGCCGCCGCCCCCACACGCTGCGCCTCACCCTCGACCGCTTCGCCCCCGACGACGGCCAGCTCGAGGTCGCCAACGGCCCCGGCAGCGTGCAGCTCGACTGGTGGGGCTTCAACGACGGCGGCGTCGGCATTGACGGCTACATCGTCGTTCAGGACGCCGGGAGCGCGCCCTCGAGCTGCGAGGAGGGCACCGTGGTCTACAGCGGGCCCGCCACCACGCTGGAGCTGACCGACCTCGCCACCGGCCACCCCTACGGCTGGCGGATCTGCGCGGTGGACCTGCTCGGCCAGACTTCGCGCGGCGTCATCGGCGTGGCCGAGTCGCTGACCGAGCTCGACGCCCCCATCGTCACCACCTTCTCGACGGCCGACGGCGAGACCAGCGTGAACAACCGCGCGGTCACCCTCCGCGTCGAGGCGGCCGACGCCAACGGCATCGCCGCGATGTGCCTGAGCGAAGGCCCCACCTGCGACGAGTGGACGGCGTTTACGCCCGAGCCGCGCTTCGTGCTGGCCGACGAAGACGGCGCCCACACCATCTCTTTGTGGCTGCAGGACGGCATCGGCAACCGCAGCCCCGCGCCGAGCCGCCTCGACCTGTGGCTCGACCGCGCGGTGGACATGGACGGCGACGGCTCGCCCGCCGGCCTGGACTGCGACGATGAGGACGCCGCCAAGCGGCCGGGCCTCGACGAGCTCTGCAACGGCTTCGACGACAACTGCGACGGCCTCGCCGATGACGCCGACCCGGGCCTGGCCATCGGCGCCGGCCTGCGGGCCTTCCGGGACCTCGACCTCGACGGCTTCGGCGACCCCGGGCAGCCCGTGGAGGTCTGCGCCCTGCAGCCCGGCCTGAGCCTCAGCAACGGCGACTGCGACGACAGCGCGGCCGGCAGCTTCCCCGGCGCGGCCGACAGCTGCGACGGCGAAGACAACGACTGCGACGGCGACATCGACGAGGTGCGCGCCCTGCTCGACGGCGCCAACCAGCCCTTCGGCGCCACCCGCGAGCAGAGCGACGGCCTGCACATCAACGGCACCGACGAGCTCTCGGGCGTCATCATCGACGCCGGCCCGGCAGAAGCCAACAGCACCCTGCGCTTTGAGCTGACGCACGGCGACGGCGGCGTGGTCGGCGTCCAGTGGAGCGCGGCCGCCTACGCCGACCCGGAGGCGCTGCTCGAAGGGCGCGGAAAGGGCCTGCGCGCGCTGTTCTCGATGACCGGCGCCGAGCTGCTGAGCGAGGACACCTTCGCCACCAGCGACTGGTCCTCGCCGCTGCCCCCGGGCTCCCGCCAGCTCGTGGAGCTCATCCACCACGAGGGCCTCGTGGACGTCGTTGTGGACGGCGTTCCCGTCGCCACGGACCTCCCCGCCGACATCGGCGACGCCGTGGTCTTCGCCGTCGAAGACGAGGCCGTGGTCATCAGCCCCCCGACCTGGACCTGCGAGGGCTGAAGGCCCTGGGCGCCCCGCCCGCAAGCGGTCGGCGCCGCTCCGCCGGGCTCGGCCGGGGCGGCCTCGGTCGCGGGGCGACCGGCGCTGCGCGCCGCCCTCTGGCCCGGCTGGCGCGCGCCAAGCGCCGACCGCCACCACCAGAGCGCCCTGCAGCAAGGCAACTTCGCCCAGGTCGACCTCGACCGAGGCTCAGCGCCCGAGCTGCAGGTCGGCCAGGGGCGCGGCGCGCAGCTCACCCGAGGCGAAGCCCGCCGCGTCCACCCCCGGCGCGCCGAGCAGCAGCAGCGCGCCGCCCTCGGCCCAGGCCGCGCCCAAGGTCACCCCGAGCCGATCGCTCGGGGCGCTCGAGGCCAAGGGCGCGAGGCCGAGCGCCTCGAGATCGACGGAGCCCCGCGCCAGCTCCGGCAGCAGCCACACGCTCCCGGAGGTGGCCGCCGAGGCGATGATCCGCCCAGGGGCGCCTTCGTGGGCCGGCAGCAGGGCCAGGGCCTGACCCAGACCATCGGCGCCGCGCAGCACCGCATCGGCGTCGGCGACGGTGCGCAGGCCGGGCGGGCGATCCCCGAAAAAGACCGCCACCGCGCCCGCTCCGTCATCCGAGGTGGGCGTGCCCAGCACCAGCTCGGCGCGCTGGTCGCCGTCCAGATCGGCCACCGCGAGCCCAGCGGCCCCGTCCCCGACCCGATCGCCCCGCTGGGCCCCCAAGAAGAAGCCCACCGCCCGCGCCCGCAGATCCCCCTGGGGCCGCGCGAAGCCCGCCCCGCCCTCGAGCAAGGCACAGGCGCCGACGCTATTTTCGGCCGCGTCATAGCCGGGCGCGCAGACCAGCAGGTCGGAGACGCCGTCGCCGGTGAGATCGGCGGCCGCGAGCCCGGCCCCGAGCTGATCGCCGGCCTCCAAGCCCAGCAGCTCCAGATCGGGCAGGGCGGACAGCGTCGCTTGGCCGCCGAGGTGCAGGCCGAGCCAGCCGGGCGCCTCGGCGTCCCCGGGCGCGCCCACCGCGAGATCGACCAGGCCGTCATTGTCGAAGTCGGCGGCGGCGAGGGCTGACCCCGCCCGCCCGAGCTGTAGGGCGAGGCGCTGGCTCACCTCGAGCCGCGGAGCGCCCTCCTCGGCGGTGATCAGGTACACCGCGCTCTCGCCGGGGGCCCCCACCGCGAGCTGGGCCGCGCCCTCGCTGGCGCGCAGCAGCGCGACCGCCGCGCCCAAGCCGGCGCCGGGCGTGCCCGCCAGCACCTGCCCCGCGCGGAGGGCGCGCGGACCCGCGGCGTCGAGCGGGTGCAGGGCCACGAGCCCCGCGCCCGCCTCGGCGCCCGGCGAGGGCACCAAAACGGCGCCCCAGGGCCCCGAAGGGCCCGGCAACAGCAGCCCAGCCGTGCCGCCCACCGCCTCGTTGGCCGCCTCGCCCGCCACCGCCCAGCCGGCCAGCTCGACCAGGAGCACCTCGGCCCCGTCTTCGCCCCCTGTCGAGCGCCCGGAGTCGGCGCCCGGGTACTGCACCAGCGCCTGCGGACAGCCGGCGCCCACGAGCGCGAAGCCGCACAGCCCCACAGCGGGGGCGAGGGTGGTCCAGCGGAGCGGGGGCGGGGTCAAGCCGAGGACACCGTGCGACCCCGGGGCGGTCACGCCGCGCCGACCCCGCTAGCGGGGCAGGCAGGCGCGCGGGGCGTCGTCCGGGCGGAGTGTACCCGAGGCCGCCGCGGTCTGGGCGTAGTTCAACGCCCGCCCGCAGCCGCCGAGGTCCATCGCGAGCTGGGCCGCCCGGGCCGCGAGCTCACCCGCGCGGGGGCCGCCGAGGCGAAGGTACGCGTCCACCTCAGCCAGCGCGCCGGCCGCGTCGCCCGCCCGGTCGAGCTGCTCAAAGGCCACCACGTGCAGCTCGCCCCGGACCCCCGGCGTGCCATCGGTCATGGCCAGCCCCGCGCGCACCGCCTCGAGCACGGCGACCCCGGCCTCGGGGCCTTCGCCCGCCCGCTCTTGGAGGCCGCGGGCGCGCGCGAGCATGCCGGCCGCGGTGGTGGGGGCGCAGCTGCGCTGTTGCCCGGCGGTCAAGGGGCCCGGCGCCGCCCCGGCGCAGGCGGCGGCCACCTTGCCCCGCTCCACCTGAACGCTGGCGCCCATCGCGTCGCGCTGCACGTCGAAAATAGTGCCCAACACGTCCACTTGCAGCTCTTGGGTCTGGACGGAGACCGCGAGGCCGGCGGCGGGATCGACCTCCACCCGCACCGAGCCGGAGCGCAGCCGCACCGTCGGGGCGCCGCGGGTGCCGCTCAGCTCACCTTGCCCCGCCACCTGCAGCCGCAGGCCCGGCACGGGCTCCAGCTGCACCGGCGCGCCGTCCGCGCCGCCGCTCAAGGGCGTGGGGCCGAGGGGGGCGTCCACCGCGGCGAGGGGCGCCGTCGCGGCC
>CANHON010000409.1 GCA_947462115.1 Deltaproteobacteria bacterium
CCCGCCCGGCTCGGTCGGGGCGAGCCCCGACGCGCGCTGCGCGCGCCCCCGCCGCCGCGCGGGCGCCGCCCAGCGAACAGCCCCGCGGACTCACCCAAAATAACGCCCAGCACGCCAACCGGAGGCCGCGGCCTGTGGCTCAGCGGCGGTAGGAGGCCCCGATGTGCAGCCCGGTGATCTGCTCCTCCACCTTGGCCTCTACCCCGGAGATCTCCGGCCGACTGGTGCGCCAGTCCTTGCTCCAGCCGAGCTGGGCCGCCCAGGGCCCGCTGATCGCCACCCCGAGCTGGGTGTCCACGTCGAAGCTCTGGGCGCCGGCCGCCATGGTCGGGGCGAGCTCGGCCCGCAGGTAGAGCGGGCCGCGGTCGAGGGTGAGGCCGCCGGCGATGCGCAGGCCCAGGGCCGAGCCCGACTCCTCGTTGACCTCCGAGGGCTTCTCGGCGTCGTCGTAGACGAAGCCCGGCACCTTGAAGCTGTGCACGCCGAGGCTCCCGGTCCACACGAGGCCGGGCGTGATCACGCCGCGCAGGCTCGGGGCGGCGATGAGCTCGGTGGTGGTCAACGAGATGGCGTCTTGGTCGAAGGGCGTGGCCACCCGCTGGTTGGAGACGCGGAAGCGCACATCACCGCCCCAGCGGTCCTTCTGGAGGTTCACCCGCACATCGAGGCCCGGGGCCGACAGCATGCCCGGGGTCTTCCATTCGAGATCACCGGGCAGCGGCGCCTCGTCGGCGGTCTGCTTGTAGTCGCGGGGGTGCGCCAGCAGGCCCACCGAGGCCCGCAGCAGGCCCTGTCCGTAGCCATCGTCGGGCGCCGCGCCGAGGAAGCCGAGCGCGTCACCGCCCCCGCCCCCGCCGCCCGCGGGCTTCGAGGCCCCGCCGCCGCCCCCGGCCGCGGCCGACGCCGAAGCAGACGCCGCCTTCTTCGCCGCCTTCTCGGCGGCCTTCTTCTCCAGCTCCATGCGGGCGAGATCGGCGGCCGTCATCGGCGCCACCGCCGGCAGGGGGGCGCCGGTGGCCCGCCCCGCCACCTCGAGGCTGGCCGCCCCCCGCCACGCCAGCCGCTCCGCCAGCACCTCCGGCGCGCCCGAGGCGGTGGCCTTCGGGGCATAGCCGGCCCCCTGCAAGAACAGCGGGCTCAGGCCCACCACGCCGGCGGCCTCGACCCGCAGGCCCACCGGGCCCACCTGGCTGCCGGCCACGTAGAGGCCCGCGGCCAGCCCGTTGGCGCCGGTTGTCGCGGCGCCGCTGAGGGCCCCGCCCCCCTCCACCGACCAGCGCAGCGCCACATTGGGCACCGGCAGGCCATCGTCGTCGAGGGCCACCACGCCCACCGGCACCCGGCCCACGCCATCGGCCGCCGCCACATCGGCGGGGGTCCACACCACGAGGCGGGCCACCGGCTGGCCGCTGACCGGAAGGGTCGGGCCGGCCAGCGCGACCACCGCCGCGCTGCCCTCGTCCAGCGCCAGCACCGCCGGGGTCTTGCCGCGGGCCGGCCGGAGCAAGCCGCCGTGGGTGGCGATGGCGGGGACGCCCTCGCCCCGCACCGTGAAGTTGACCTCCTTGACGGCATCTCCGAGCAGCGTGGGGCTGAGGACGAGGTTCTGGGGCCCGATGGCCGGCTCGGCGAACAGGGTGGTCTTGAGGGTCTGGCTGCGCCCGTCGAGGGTGGCCGTCACCGTGGCCGGGCCGCTCGCGCCGGCGGTCGCCCAGCGCGCCATCAGCATGCCGGGCGCCGGGCCGGCCACCGCCGGGCCCACGGAGCCCTTGTCCACCGCCAAGGTCGGCGCGGCCCCGGTCCAGGGCTGGCCGTCGCTGCCCGTGACGTAGACGTGCAGCTCGAAGGGATCGCGCTCATCGGCCCCGATGCCGGCCGGGAGCGGCGCCAAGGAGAAGCGCGGCCCTTCGCCAAAGGCCAGCTCCACCTCGCTCTCGCTCACCGCCCCGCCCGGCGCCACCACCCGCAGGCGGCCCTTGGTCACCTTGGGGTCGCGCTCCACCGGCAGGATGGCCTTGCCGTCGGCGCCGGCCGTCACCGGCCCGAACTGCCGCTCGCCCACCGTGAGCACCACGGTGCTGCCGGCCGCCGCCGGGAACGGCAGGTCGCGCTTGACGAGCACCGGGTAGGCCATGCCGCCGAGCACGGCCTCCGGCGCGGCCTCGTCGATCGCGGTGAACAGCACCACCTGGGAGGCGGTGATGCCGGTGCCGGGGCGCCAGCGGGCCACGGCGGTGCTGCCATCGACCGTCACGGCCTCGACCTGCCCAAGGTTGGACAAGACCTTGATCTTGCGCCCAGGTGCCGCGCGAAGGCCCGGCGGCAGCTCGATGCGCACGGTGGCGGCGTCATCCACCCCGAGCCGAAAACTCGGGGGATCGGCCCGCAGGCTGAGGGTCGCCCGCTCCGGCGGCCCAACTTGGACGCGCAGCGCGCCCTCGGCCTTGCCGGCGGTGCCCTTGATCTTGAGCCCGAGGCTCAGCTCGGCAGGCTGGAGCGCCGGGGGCAGCCGCACGGTCAACGCCGCGAGATCGTCCTCCAGCACGGCAGCTTCGACGAGCTCCGCCCCGCTGAGGCTAAACTCGCTGTCCGCGCCGATCGCCGGGCTCCACACCTCGAGGCGCACGGTGCCCTGGCCGTCGGCCGCCACCGGCGGGGCGGGCACCAGCAGCACCGGATCGGCGGCCCAGGCCGGCGCCCCGAGGATCAAGGCCCCCACGAGGCTGAGCCGGCGGGCGGCGACCCGACGGGCGGCGACCTGCGGGGCGAGGACCTGGGGGGCGGAGGCGGGGGGCAGGGCAGCGGTCATCAGCGGTCCTCGGCGCGGACCCTCCGAGGGGCCGCGGGTCTGGTACGGGCCGCGAGCCGGCCGGCGGCCGAGCATACCGGCGCCGCCGCCGCACTTCAACGGGGCCCGCCCGAACCGCACAGGGGCTTTGCGCTCCGGCCCGGCCTGCGACCCGGCGCCCCGCCCAGGGTGCCCTCAGCTGGCGCCCTTTGGGCCCGGCGGACCGGGGGGACCGGGCGGACCCGGCGGGCTCGGCTTGGCCGGCGCCTCCCCGTCCGCGGGCTCGGCCTTGCGGCGCCGCACGCTCATCCGGCCGCCCTCCATGCCGCCGAACAGGTCGTCGAGGCCCACCGGGCCGCCCGGCGGCCGACGATCCGGCGCGGCGGCGGCCTTGGCGGGGGCCGGCGCGTCGGGGGCGTCCAAGAAGCGCACCGCGGCGGGCGCGGGGGGCGGCGCGGCGGCCGCGACCGGCGCGGCGGCGGCCGGCAGGACCTCGGGGACATCGTCCAGGTCAATGATCTCGGGCTCGCCAAAGTCGAAGGACGGCATCTGCTGCGGGGCCGGGCGGGGCCGGGCGCCCACCGACCGGCCGGCCGGGCTGCGGGGCGCGCTCCGACCGCCGCCGCCGCCGCCGCCGCCACCGCCCCCGCCTTCAGGGCCGGCTTCGGGGCTGGCCTCGGGCCGCACCGGCAGTTTTCCAAGCAGGGCGGGGCGCTCCGGGCCCGCCGTCACCGGGGGCTTTTTGGTGGAGGTGGGCCGGCTGCTCAGCTTCTCGCCCGGGGCCACGGGGCGCACCGTGCCCGCGGGGGGCAGCCCGGCCGGGCCGCTCGGGCCGCCGCCGGTGCCGCCGCCCTCCGAGGCCGAGAGTTCGGGCCGCATGGGCAGCTTGCCCACGAGGCCGGGCTTGTCGGCGCGCCCGCCGAACTCCTTGGCCAGCGCCGAGGGCTCGGCGGCGGCGGGGGGCGGCGCGGGGCTGGGGCTCGGGGCGGGCGTGGGGCTCGGGGGCGGCCGCCGAAAGCGCGCCACCGGATCCTCGGCCTCGCCGGCGGGGGCGCTCGGGCCCGGGCCCGGGACCTTCGGCTTGGCCTTGGCGGCCGGGTCCTTCACGCTGAGGTGCGGCGCGGGCTGGCGCTTCTGCTCGCCGAGCTTGAGATCGACGGGCCCGAGGCCCAGATCGCGGGGGCCGGGCGTGTCCTCGGGGTCCCAGGGGTCATCCACCCCCATGCGCTTGTAGAGCGCGCCGCTAAAGCACACGTTGGGCCGATCCCAACCCCGGCCGCCGACCCGGGCCACGGTGCGCAGGCCCAGCCACGGCCGCAGGGGGATCAGCTTCTTGCGCAGGAGGTCCTTGGCCAAGGTCTCTGGCGGCTCGGCGGCGGGCGGCGCGGGGCGCGGGGCGGCCGAGG
>CANHON010000410.1 GCA_947462115.1 Deltaproteobacteria bacterium
CGACGACCTTGGCGCTCATGCGGTAGGCCCCGGTGGGCAGCTCGGCCGACCCTTGGGCCTTCGAGTCGAAAACAACGGCCCCGGATTCGTCCTCGACGCGGATCCACTGGATGCGGTCGGAGCCGTTGGCCACCGTCAAAGACACCGTGCTCACCGAGAGGGCGGCGGCGCCGCTGGCCGGGGCGGCCGGCGCTGGTCCCTCGACCGGGGCCCCCGCCGAGCGCCGGTAGATCGTGAGGCCGACGCCGCCGAGGGCGCAGAGCAGGCCAAAGGTGACGACGCCGGCCACAAGGGCGATGAGCACGCCACTCCCGCCCTTTTTTGGCGCGGCAACTGGGCGGGGCGGCGGCTCGGGCTGCGGGCCGCCCGCGGTGATCGGCGCGGCCCAGGGGGAGGGCGCTGGACCCGGCGGCGGCGGCGCGCCCACGGCGGCGAAGCCCTGCTGCGGGGCGTGTACGGACCGCTGCGGTTCGGCGTAGGGCTGCTGCGGGTGCGGGTTGGGCAACGGCGGGCTGGCTGCGATCCGCTGCGGCGGGGCTGGGCTCGCCCAAGGCTCGGCGGCCGGCGCGGGGGCGGGCTGCGGCGCGGCGGGCCGGCGCTCGGCGGGGTGGGCCATGGGCGGCGGCGGGGGCAGGTCGGCGAAGGGGGGCGGACCGCCGCCGATCCCGATCGACCGGGCGCTCGGCGCCGGCATCGGCGTGACCATGGTCGGGGCGTCCCCGAGCGGGACATGGGGCGCGGGGGCGGGCTGCGGCGCGGGCGGGCTCGGCGGGCGCGCGGAGGGCTCCGGGCGGTCGGCCGGGGCGGATGGTCGAGCCGGGGGCCCGTCGGCGCGGAGCGCCAGGGGCGGCGCGCTGCTCGCGGGATCGGGGGCGCCGTCGGGGCGCACAAAGACCCGAGATCCGCTCAAAACACCGTCAGCCACGTCACCAAACACCTGTCGCGTCACGCGGCTGACCACGTCGTCGGAGAAGGCCTCGAGTGAAGGGCCGGCGGCCTGCTCGGCGAAGGCGCTGAGCATCTTGCAGGCTTGGCCGGCGGTGATGCGCTCCTCGACGTTGTAGGCGCACATGCGGCTCAGCGTCTGCTTGAGCGTGGCCGTCCAGCGCTCGTCGGGCAAGGCGGTCTCGGTCACCCGCTGCAGCAGCGCGCCCAGCGCCTCGTCGTGGCCCCGGCGATCGGCGGGCAGCGGATCGATGCCGCCGAGGGTCAGCATCTCGATGAGCACGAGCCCCAGGGCGTAGACGTCGGAGCTGTGATCGCCGCGGTCGCCGGTCTTGCGCTCGGGCGTCATGTACTTCATCGAGCCAAAACGCAGCACCGAGGTGTGGGCTGCGCGGATCTCGTGGCTGAACCGGGCGGTGCCGAAGTCGAGCACCTTCACCTCGCCCTCGATGCTCAACATGACGTTGGAGGGCTTGATGTCGCGGTGCACCACCTTCATCGGCTCGCGCAGGCCGTAGGGCACCTGGGCGTAGGCGGCGTCGAGGGCGCTGCCGATCCGGTCGGCGATCCGGTAAGCGACCTTGGGCGGGATCTTCGCGCCCGATGGCGCCAAGGCGCGGATGATCTGCTTGAGGTCCACGCCGTCCACGAACTCCATCACCACGGCGGGGCGCCCGTCGATCGTGGTCAGGGCCTCGACGCGCAGGATGTTCTTGTGGCGGAGCCGGGCCAGCAGCCGCGCCTCATCGCGGGTGCGCTCGAGCAGCTCGGGGTTCTCGCCCCAGCGGTCCTTGAGCACCTTGACGGCCACGATGCGGGAGATGCCGTCGGCGCTGTTGGCCTCGGCCAAGTAGACGCGCGCAAAGGCTCCGGCGCTGCGCTCTTGGTGCAGCACCAGCTCAATCCCGCCGGTGACGCTCGGCTGGACCGCGTCGCCGGCCTTGAGTCGGGGGTCTGTCATCCGGCTCGCGCGCGCTCCCTAGCAATTCGCCCGGTCGGACGGAGGGGTTCGGGGCCGCCGCGGGGCCGCCTGGCGGTGTGAGCCGCCGGATTGGCGTCCGACCCGACCGCGGCGTTTATACCACAAGCGGCCGGGCCCCGGTCGCGCGCCGTCGGCGGGGCGGCGGGCGCGCCGGTTGGAGCCGTGATAAATGATTGATCAGCTTGGCTTACCAGGGCCATCGGGGCGAGGCCCCGCCGGTGACTGCTATGGTCCCGCGGCGGACACCCGAGCGCTGGAGGCCCCCCTGCGGCCCAGCCCTGGGCGTCATAGCTGGATAGGCCCGCCGCGCCTCGCCCCCGACCGGCAGGCACGCCCCCCAGAGGATCAGATGAAGCTGCCCCGCACCCGGTCCCTCTTCCTCGCGCTCGGCCTCGGCTTCGCCCCGGGGTGCTCCTTCATTCAAGGGCTGCTGGGCGGCGATCCCGCGGCGATCGTCGCGACGGCGGAGGCCGCGCTGGTCGCGGGGGATCTGCCCACCGCGATGGCCGCCTACGACGCCGGTGTGGAGAAGAACCCCACCAACGTCGATCTCGCCACCGGGGCCGCCTACGGGGCGCTGCTCGCGGGCGATCTGGAGCGCGCCGATGCCCTGCTGGCCGCCGCAGAGGCCGAGGCCGGGGAGCGCCTCGACGAGCTCAAGCTGCGCCGGGCCCTGGTCGCGCTCCGCAAACAAGACATCGACGGCGTGAAGACCCACGCCTCCGCCAGCAAGCTTCCGGCCGCGCGCCTCCTCACCGCCGAGACCCTGCTGGCCGACGGCGAGCCCGAGGCCGCGCGTGAGCACCTCGCGGCTGCGGTCGAAGCGGGCGGAGCCTTCGCCCAGGCCGCCCGGGGCTACACCTCGCTGCTCGACGACAGCGACAGCAGCGTGGCCGGCCTCGCCGAGGCCCAGGCGCTGTGGGCGCTCGGCGTCCGCGACGTGGCCGTCAAGTCTGCCTTTGAGCTGGTCCGGCTTCTGCCCGAGGAGCGGGAGGATCGCGGCGAGCTGCTGCTGCTGTGGGCCGGTCGGGCCGCCACCGTCAAGGGGCAGTCCGAGGCCGCGCGCACCATGCTCGAGCTGCAGTTCTTCCCGCCCGATGGCCAGGCTTGGCGCAAGCCCGCGACCTTGGCCATCATCGCCTGCGCCGAGGGCAACGGCGCCGAGTGTGAGGCCCAGTTCAAGCGGCTCGAAGGGGTGGGCGACGTCGCCGGCCTCGCGGACGCCCGGGCCACGGCGGCCTTCCTGATCGCGGAGGCGGACGCGGACGTCGCGGCCCGACTCGTGGGTCCGTACCGCACGGAGGCCGCGGCCCGCGCCTTGTTGGAGGCGGGCGACCGCGCGGGGGCCGCTTCGGTTGCGCCGCCCGGGATCTTCCGCACCTACCTGTCGTCCGGAGGCTGAGATGCGGCGCACCCCCCCTCAAGTCGGCGCGCGCTCGGCCGCGCGGTCCCCGGCCCTGCCGGCCTTCTTGTTCTCGGCCTGCTTTGGCCTCTCCGCGATGCTCACGCTGTCCGCGGCGAGCAGCCCTGCCCAGGCCAAGAAGGCCTCGGTCGAAGAGGGCGTCGAAGTCACCATTGTGGTGCAGGACGCCGCTGGCGAGCCCATCCCCACCGCGGTGGTTCGGCACCCCGGCGAGGCGGCCCGCAACCGCGTCAACGCGGTCAACGGCGAGTGGAAGAACTCCCGCGTCTACCTGCCGGATGGCAGCGAGATGCTGTTCTTGCCGGGCATGAGCCTCCAGCTGGAGGTCTCGGCCCCGGGCTTTATGCTCCGCATCGTCACCTACGACATCCGCAAGCGGAACAACCGCGTGGTCGTCGTTTTGGAGCCGATGCCGGAGGAGCAAGAAGAGATGGAAGAGCCGATGATCCAGTTCGGCCGTGAGCGCCCCATCGAGGGCGGCGGTGCGGGTGGTCCGGTCAACTGAGCGCATTGTTGTCCTTCGTCGGGTCGCGGCGGTGAGGTGGTTCGTGAAGCGGAGCTGGATGGCGTTGGCCCTGCTGGGCCTCGGTGGTGTCGCGTACGCGGCGAGTGGTTGGGGTTCGCTCAAGCCGGCCTTCCCAGGCCTGCCGTGCAACGACGGCTGGGCGGCCTGCGTGGTGGACGGCAAGGTCATCGGCGCCGGCATGGTCAAGGACACCCAGGGCCGACCGATGCCGGCCGACCTCCGGGTGGGCTTCTTTGACCTGCAGCCGACGCCGGCGCTGAGCCCCTTCTCCGGGCTGTCGGACTACTCCGGCGTCGCCGTCGCCTTGGCCGATGAGGC
>CANHON010000411.1 GCA_947462115.1 Deltaproteobacteria bacterium
CTCGGCTTGGTAGGGCGTGTAGGCGGTGTACCAGCCCGGGTTCTCCAGCACGTTGCGCAGGATCACCGGCGGCGTGATGGTGTGGTGGTAGCCGTAGCCGAGGAGGCTGCGCTTGACGACGTTCTGGTCGGCGTAGCCAGCGAGCACCCTCAGGGCGGCGTCCTCGCTGAGCGCAGGGGGCAGCGCCAGGGGCGTCGCGGCGCGGATCACGGCAGGCACGGCGTCTTCGATGAAGCTGGCGACGCTGGACGCGCCCAAGACCTGCAGCATGCGGGCCAGCTCGTGTTCGCGGGGGCCGATGTGGCGCGTCGCGAAGCCGGCGGGAACCACCGCAGCGGGCGGCTCGGCAGCGTGGGGGGTCGGCGCGGACGGGGTGAGAGCGGCGTGATCCATGGTGGGCCTCCGAGGGACCGGGGGCTTAGCCTGTCGCCCGCGCCCATGCCGGGCCGAGGGCGCGCGGGTTAGCATCGCTTTTTCAATCCAACCGAGATCGTTGAGAACAGCGTCACTGAGGCGCGGCTCAACGCTCCCACCCCGCGCGAGATCGTGGGCGGCCCGCCCGTGGTCTACTGCGCCCGCCCCGCGCGCTGTCGCCGCCGCGCGGCGCGCCCGCCCCCCCTCTGGAGTCGCCGATGACGCTGCGCAGAACCCCATTTTTTGAGCACCATAAGCAGGCAGGCGCCCGGCTCATCGACTTCGGCGGCTGGGAGCTCCCCGTGCAATACGCCGGGATCCTGGCCGAGCACGCAGCGGTTCGCACCGCCGTCGGCCTGTTCGATGTCAGCCACATGGGCGAGGTCTTCGTCCGGGGCCCCAAGGCGCTCGCGGCGGTGCAGCACCTCGTCAGCAACGACGTCGAGATCGCCGACGGGCGCGCCCAATACAGCCCCATGTGCAACGAGAAGGGCGGCATTGTCGACGATCTCATCGTCTACCGGATGGCGGCCGACGAGCTGCTCATCTGTGTGAACGCCGCCAACCGCGCCAAAGACTTCGCTTGGATGGTGGCCAACAACCCCTTCCCCGACGACGCGGTCTTCGTGGATGAGGGCGATGACTGGGCGCAGATCGCGCTTCAAGGTCGGGGCGCGCCGGCCACCCTGCAGGCCCTGACCGCCGCTGATCTTCGGGAGATCCCGTACTACGGCCACGCCCGGGCCACGGTGGCCGGCGTCGATGGCTGCATCATCGCCCGCACCGGCTACACCGGCGAAGACGGCTTCGAGGTCTTTTTGCCGAAGGACGGCGCCGATCAGCTCTGGCCAGCCGTTTTGGCGGCGGGGGCGGCCCACGGGATCCAGCCCATCGGCCTCGGCGCCCGCGACACGCTGCGCCTCGAGGCGCGCATGTGCTTGTACGGCAATGACATCGACGACGACACGAGCCCGCTGGAGGCCCAGCTCGGCTGGGCGGTCAAGCTCAACAAGGCGGACTTCATCGGCAAGGCCGCGTTGGTCGCGCAGCGGGCCGCGGGCGTCTCCCGTCGCCTCGTCGGCCTGCACGTCGCCGAGCGCATCGCACGACACGGGAACGCCGTGCTGGTCGATGGACAGGCCGCGGGCGTGGTCACCTCCGGCACCCGCAGCCCGAGCACCGGCGAGAACATCGCCTTGGCCTATGCCCCCGCCAGCCACGCGGCGCCGGGCAGCCGGCTGACCGTCGATGTGCGCGGAAAGCTCGCAGAGGCCGTGGTCGTCAAGGGCACCTTCTACAAGCGCGACTACTAAACCCTCGACCCCGGTCAGCCGCCGGCGGTCGGACCCAAACCAACGGAGTCAGCATGTCTTTCCCCAACGATCGCAAGTACATGAGCAGCCATGAGTGGGCCCAGGTCGAGGGCGACCTCGTCGTCGTCGGCGTCAGCGCCTACGCCCAAGAGAGCCTCGGCGACGTCATTCACATCGACCTGCCCAGCGTCGGCGCCCAGGTGCAGGCCGGCAGCGCGGTCGCCGAGATCGAGTCGGTGAAGGCGGTCAGCGACATCTACACGCCGGTCAGCGGCGCGGTGGTGGCGGTGAACGACGGCCTCGAAGACAGCCCGGAGCTCGTCAACAGCGATCCCCACGGCGCGGCTTGGCTGTTCAAGGTCCGCGCCGCCGATCTCAGCGAGCTGGACGGCCTTTTGGACGCCGACGCCTACGCCGCGCACGTCGCCGCTGGCGGCCACTGAGCGAAGGCCAGAGCCGGAGCCGGAACCTACCGCCGCCCAGCCCGATCCGGGGCTCGGCGGAGGGTCGAGCAGGGCCCAGGCTCCCCGCCCGCGCTCAGGCCTCGGGCGGCCCGAATCGGATGGATCCGCCCGGCAAGAAGTAGAGGATGAGCATGCGCCCGCCGCGCACCGTCGGGACGTGCCAGGAGCCGGGGCCGTAGACCACCCAGCCCGGCGCCCGCCCGTCGAAGGTGGGCGCGCCCTCGAGCGAGAAGCACAGATCGAGCTCGCCTTCGGGGTGGGTGTGGCCTGGACCGGGGCCGTCCATCACCACGACATCGATGGAGAAGCCGGAGGTCTCGGCGCTGGCCTTGGCGAGCCGCCCGAAGCGCACGCCGTCCGCCTCGCGCGGGGTGAGCCAGCCCGCCGCGACGCCCGCCTTGGCCTTCGCGAAGATGTCCTGCATCGCCGCATCTTCGACGGGATGGGACCGGTTGAGGGCCGCGGCCACCTCCGCGCCGCCTTTGGGGTCATGCCCGCTGAGCTGCGCGAGCAAGGGGCCGAGGACAGCGAGCAGCGAGGCTTTGCCGGCAACGGGGTCGGCAACGGGGTCGGCAACGGGGCCGGCGGCGGCCGGGGGCGTGGGCTGGGGATCAGACATGGTCGCTCCTCAAGAAGGCGCCCGATTCTACGTGCGGCGCGCCCGATGCGGAGCAAACAATATCGTCGTAAGGTAACAACAGCACCGTTTGAATCGCCAAACACATCTGTCTTACCCCGCGACCACCCCCGTATCGCCAAAAATGGCGACGGCCCCCAGGGAGGGGGCCGGTCCAGGGAAATGGGGCAAGTTGGGCCCTGACGGTCTTCGGCTCAGCCGACCAGCTCGTCCAGCTCCTGGCAGCGACGGGCGTTGCGCAGCTTGCGGATGGCCTTGAGCTCGATCTGCCGGATCCGCTCGCGGGTCAGGTTGAAGCGGGCGCCGATCTCCTCCAGCGAGTACTGGGTGGGCTCGCCGATGCCGTAGCGCATGCGCACGACGGTCTCTTCGCGGGGGGTGAGCAGCGCGAGGCTCTGCACCATCTCGTCGCGGACGCTGCCGGAGTCGAGCTCCTCATCGGGGATCTCGGCGTCGGGGTTCTCGACGAAGTCGCCCATCGTGCTCTCGCTGTCGTCGCTGACCGGGGCGTCGAGGCTCATGGGCTCGCGGGTGAGCTGCTGCAGCTCCTCGATCTGCTCGACCTTGACCTCGAGGCGCTCGGCGATCTCCTGGTTGGTGGGCTCGCGACCGAGCTCGCGGAACAGGGCCTTCTGCATGTAGCTGACCTGGTTGACCAGCTCGAGCTTGTAGATGGGGATGCGGATGGTGCGGATCTGGCTCTCGATGGCCCGGATGATGCTCTGCCGAATCCACCAGCTCGCGTAGGTCGAGAACTTGAAGCCCCGGGTCCAGTCGAACTTCTCCACGGCCTTGATGAGGCCGAGGTTGCCCTCCTGGATGAGGTCGGCCAATGGCAGCCCGCGGTAGGCGTACTGCTTGGCGATGCTCACCACGAGGCGGAGGTTCGCGTTGATCAGCGCCTGCTTCGCGATCTCGGCGTCGAAGCCGCCCTCGGCGATCCGCCGCGCTACCTCCACCTCATCGTCCTTGCTGAGCAGGGGGATCTCGCCCATCCGCTTGAGGTACTTGTTGATGAGCGGGTTGCCCTGGCTGGACGCGGGCTCGCGGCGGGACTCGGCGGCGGTGGACATGGGCGCTCCTCAAAGGGGGAGGGGGCGGCGGGCCCCCGCAGACCGCCGGGGCGGTCGGGGTGCTCGACCTTCACTCAGCAAGGCTCGTGCCAGGGGACGGACACCAGCCGCTCCGACTTGAGGCCCCGCGCCCACGCTCCGCTGATCGCCGAGAACAGCGTGCCAATCGTCCCCAACGCGAAGGCAGCCGCCAGGTCCGCCGGGGGTCCCTCTGCCGCCGGAGCCCGACAGGTGACCAACCTCGGCACCAAGTTCAGAGATTAGGACAAGCGCCAGTCTTCTGAAC
>CANHON010000412.1 GCA_947462115.1 Deltaproteobacteria bacterium
CCAGCAGACCAGAGCGCCGGGCGCCCGTCAAGCGGCCCGCGGGGGCCGTCTCGGGGCGCCCCCGGGCGGGCCTTAGAACTCGTCGGAGTCGTCGGTCAGCGCGCCGCTGTCGCCGCCGCCGGTGGTGCCGGTGCTGCCGCCGCCGTCCTTGGTGGCCTCGGTGAGCTGCTGCTGCTGGGGATCGGTGCTCTCGGGATCAACGATCGGCAGGCCCTTCTCACCGAGCAGGCCCATGAGGTTGTTGATCTTCGCCTGCTCTTCGGTGTCGACCTTGCGGAGGCGGGCCTGGAGGAGCTGGGCTTGGAAGTCCTGGGCCTTGAGCTGCTTCTCCAGGTCGGAGATCTGCAGCTTGAGGAACTTGTCGTCGGCGTTGGGCTCTTGGAGCGCCTTGTCCAGCGCATCCCGGGCCTCGGCCAGCTTGCCGGAGATGACCTCGGTCTTGGAGAATTGGCCCTCAATGGCCTCTTTGTACTTCTCGCGCTGCTTGTTGGCCTCGATCTTGACGCTGGCGGACTCGGTCTGGAACTTGGGCCAGTTCTTCTTGTGGGTCTCGTCGGCGTGCTTCTCGGCGGCGGCGATGGCCGCGTCGATGGTGGCCGGGTCGAGGGCCTGGAGGAACTTCATGCCCGCCATGGCCTTCTTGGGCTCCATGGTGCCGAGCTCCTTCTCCGAGGAGACGATGCCCTCTTGGGTCTTCTTGGCGTTCTTGCGGGCCTCTTTGAGCTCGGCGATGTCGCCGCGGAACCAGTCGGTGCCCCACAGGCGCTTGCTGCGGACCTCCGTGTTCTTCTTGGCGAGCGGCCCGGTGATGTTCTCCTCGAGCGCCTTGAGCTCGGACTTGCTGCCCTCGATGCGGTTCTTGAGGCTCTCCTCGCGGTCGAGCAGCAGCTGCATCTCGCCGTTGACGACGCCGAGCGTGGTCTGGTTCTTGATGAGCAGGTCGAGGAAGGCCTGCTTGTCGTCCTCGCCCTCCATCAGGTCGCGCATGTTCTTGAGGCCGCTGAGATCGGCGTCGGCCTTGCGCATGGCGTTCTTGGCTTTGTCGAGCTTGTGGGCGTGCCACGCCTCTTTGAACAGCCAGTCGAACTTGAGCCAATCGCCGCCTTCGAGCGCCCCTTCTTTGAAGCGCTCGGCCTTGCCCTTGCCTCCGCCGTACTTCGCGCCCAGCCGGCCGCCGGCCATCAAGGTGGCGATGTCGGCGCTGGCGATGTCGAGCTCGTACAGGTCGCCGGCGAAGCCGAACAGCTCTAGGCCCAAGAAGGCGCTGAGGCTCGCGTTGAGCTTGCCCTCGCCGACCGCCTCGAGGGCGAACTCGCCCTCTTTGCTGAGCACGACCGGCTTTGCGCCCTTCTCTTTGGGCACGGTGCGTCGGATATCGACCTGACCGCCGGCCTTGAGCTCGAGCTTGGCGGTGGCGGTGGCCTGGGCCCGCAGGCCGGCGCGCAGGGCCGCGAGCACGGGAATACCGCCCCACAGGGCAACCTCGAGCTTGACGCCGAAGCTGCCGCCGATGCCGCCGGTGCCGCCGAGGCTGATGCGCTCCAGCGCCTCGTTGTCGTTCTCGACGGTCCTGCGGCTGAGCTCGAGGGTGGTGTTCTCGAGCTTGATGCCGCCGGTGGCGCCGGCGGTCACGTCGAGGCCTACGCCGGGGAACAGGGGGATGGCGACCTTGGCGAAGTTGAGATCGACGCCGCCAGGCGGAAACTCGAGCTCGGTGGGCGCCGAGACCTTCATCGACTGCTCGTCTTTGCCGAGCTTGATGTCGGTGGTCCAGCCGTTGGCGATCTCCAGCTCTTCGACCGCCGCGCCGTCCTTGCCGAGGCTGTACTCGTTGTAGCTGACGCCGTCTTTGCTGATGCCGACGTCGGCGAGCGGGCCGAGGGTGTCCTTGGCTTGGTCCAGCTTCTCGTGCACCCAGTCGTTGGCGTCGCTGAGGGCCCCGTGGCGCTCTTCTTCTTCTTCCTCTTCTTCTTCTTGGGCGGCTTCGCCTTCGCTCTCGCCGCCCTCGCTCTCGCCGGTCTCGCCGGTCTCGCCGCTCTCGCCCTCGCTCTCGCTCTCGCTCTCGCCCTCGCTCTCGCTTTCCTCTTCTTCCTCCTCCTCTTCTTCTTCTTCCTCCTCCTCTTCCTCTTCTTCTTCCTCCTCCTCAAAGTCCACGGCCCCGCCCGACAGGATGGCCTCGTCGAGGTCTTCGACGCTCATCTCTTCGATGGGGGTCTCTTGCTCCTCCTCGGCCTGCTCGCCCTCGCTGTCATCGGCCTCTACGAAGGTGTTTTGGCGACGGAGGGGCAAGGAGCGGAGCAAGGAGCCCACCGAGGGGGCGCTCGGCGAGCGTTGGCTGCTGCCGCCGGAGGGCGCGCCGCCGTTGGCCAGGCCGCCGAGCAGCGAGCCCATTCCTTTGAGGGAGGGGCTGCTCTGCTCCACCGCGCTGGAGCCGCCGGGCGCCTCGGTGGGCTTTGCGGTGACGGACTCGGGGGCGGCGGAGACGGCTTCCATGGGCGGGCCTTGTCGCGACTGCGGTCGGGGATCAGAGGATCTACGGTGTCGTCGGGCACCGCAGCGCAATTCCTAAGTAGGTTTCAGTCTACGGGTGCCGCTCCGGTCCGGCAAGGGTCGGCGGGCTTGAAGGCCCCATTATTTGGCACCGGGTGTCGAGCGCGTCGGGGGGCCGCCGGGTGTAGGATCGGGCGGTTCCGGGGTGGTGCTCGGTGGGTGCTCGCAACGCGTTGAACTGCAAGGAACGGATGCGAAAAGCTGGTCCCGCCTGCGGCGCCCCGCGCGCCCGATCCCCCCGCGCCTTGCGCCTCGCCGTGGCCTGCGCGCTGCTTTGGCCGGGGGCCATCCGCGCCTTTCCCGGCCTCGCCCCGCTCAACCGGGCCCCGCGTTTTGACCCCTTGGCGGTGGACATCCGCACCGAGGTCCTCGGGAATGGCCTCACCATCGTCGTAGAAGCCCAGCCCCGCACGCCGGAGGTGGCGGTGCAGCTCCACGTGCGGGTGGGCGCGCGCGACGAGGGCGCCGGCGAAGGCGGCTGCGCCCACCTGTTCGAGCACCTGATGTTCGAGGGCAGCCTCAACGCCCCCGGCCGGCTCTACGACACCGCCACCGCCGGGGTCGGCATCCTCAACAACGCCTACACCACCGCCGACGCGACGGTCTACACGAGCCTGCTCCGCCGCGAGGGCCTGGACCGGGTGCTGTTCTTGGAGAGCGACCGGCTCGGCTACCTCGCGCCGCTCACGCCAGAGGCCCTCAAGAATCAGCAGGACGTTGTTTTGCAAGAGCGCGCAGAGTCCTACGACGCGCCCTACGGACGGGAGGCCGACGCCCTGACCCGGCTAGTGTGGCCTGAGGGGCACCCCTACCACACGCCGGTGATCGGAACGGTCGAGGATATCCGTTCTTTTGACGCAGACGCCGTGCGGGCCTTCCACCGTCGGGCCTACAGCCCCGGCAACGCCGTCCTGGTCATCGTCGGCGACGTTGATCCCGACGAGGCCCTGCGCGCGGCCCGCCGCTGGTTCGCCGAGCTGCCGGCCGGGGAGGGGCGCTTGGCCCGGCCCACCGCCGCGGAGGTGCCCTGGGCGCCGGCCCGGGTGGACGGCCTGCTCGAAGATCACGTCGAGTCCTGGTCCCTCAGCTTGGGCTGGCCAGCCCCGCCCGCCGGCCACCCCGACGCCCTGGCCTTGGAGCTCGCCACCTACTTGCTGTCGGACGGCCGGGGCAGCCGCTTGGACGACGCGCTGCTCTACGATCACCGCCGGGCCAGCGATGTCGCGGCCTGGCTGTCGCCGGGCGAGCTCGGCAGCGAGCTCGTGGTGTGGGGCCAGACCCACCGGCCGCGCCTCACGCGCCTGGCCCAGCGCCTCGAGGCCGAGCTGCTCGGCATCGCCGCCCGCCCGCCCTCGCCCGAGGAGCTCCGCCGGGCCAAAGAGTCGATGCGCGACGATCTGATCGACCAGCTCGGCGAAGTGGAGCCGCGGGCCGAATTGATCGGGGCCTGCGTCAGCCGCGGCCGGGCGCCGGACTGCTTCTTGGCCGACCTCGCGGCGGTGCAGGCCCTGGACGCCGAGGCCATCGCCGCCGCCGTCGCCGCCCACGCCGTGCCGGCCTCGCGCCGCAGCCTGTCGGTGGTGCCGGACGGCCGCCGGGGCGCGCTGGTGGGCGCCTCGCCGGTGGC
>CANHON010000413.1 GCA_947462115.1 Deltaproteobacteria bacterium
GCCTACAACCTGCGCCGCTTTGAGCCGGAGGCCGCGGTGGCCCTGTGCGGGGAGGCCGAGCGGGCCGATCTCCGGGCGCGCTGCCTGGAGTTTGTTCGGCGGCCCCCGCGCTGAGCGACGTCGATAAACGGCTGAAACAAGGGTGTTATAGGCTGCTCGCCTTGGTGGCGACCAGCTCGACCTCGGCGTAGCCGGCCTCGCGGGCGGTGAGCAGCAGGCGGTCGAGGGCGGCGAAGGGCACCCGGGCGTCCACCCGCAGGCGCAGCGGGCCCTTGGGGGCGCGCAGCAGCGCGGCGTAGAGCGGCTCGACCCGGCCGCCGCCCCCCTCCAGCGCGGCGGCGGCGGCGCCCACCCGCCAACCATCGAGGTAGAGGCCATTTTGGCCCAGATCGACGGTGAGGGCCGGGCGGCCGGGGGCCCGCTCTTGGCGGCTCAGCGGCAGGGCGAAGCCGGGCTCCACGACCACCGGCGGATCGGCGCTCTGGCCGCGCAGCAGGGCGACCACGAGCAGGGTGAGCAGGTCCACGAGGGGGGCGAGGGCGGCGGCCCCCAAGGCGGCGCCGACGGTGGGCGCGCCGAGGCGCAGGCGGCGGGGCCTCATGGGGCGGCCTCCCCGACCGGGGCGGCGGGCGGGTCGCTCGGCTGGGCCTCCAGCACCACCTCGGGGAAGAGCTCACCCTCGAGATCAGCGCTCACCGCGTCGATCAGCGCGACCACTGCTTGGGCGGGGCGATCGGGATCGGGCCGCAGGCTGAGGCGGGTCTGGGCGGGGTCGAGGGCCTTGAGGCGCCGGAGCGCGCGCTGCAGCGGGCCGAGCCCCGCGCCCCGCTCCTCGCGCAGCGCGCTGGGGGCGCCGAGGCTGTGGGCGTCGGTGGACCGCACCTCGGCGCGCAGGGCCCAGCCCTCGGGGCCGACCTCGACGCTGAGGGCCCGCAGGGGGCCGGCGTGGGGCAAGGGGGGCGCGGCGCCGCCCGGCGGCACGGCGAGGCCGAGGCCGGTGAGGCCGTCGCCGGCGGTGGTCATGAGCAAGGCGGGCAGCAGCAGCAGCATCAGCGAGACCACGGCGAACAGCGCCGGGCGGGCGTCCGGGCCCTCGGCTTCGGCTGCGAACAAGCGGCTCATCGGCGGTCCGCGCTCAAGGGGCGCCCGCGCCGCGCCGCCAAGCGAGCAGCGTGCTGGCGGCGGCCTCGCAGGTGGCCAAGACCCGGCGCAGGGCCCCGTCGAGGCCCGCGTGGGCGCCCAGCGCCGGAATGCCCACCAGCAGACCATAGGCGGTGGTGTTCATGGCGGTGGAGATGCCCTCGCTGAGGCGGGCCGCCCGCTCGGTGCTGCTCGTGTCGCCGAGGCCTTGGAAGGCCAAGATCAAGCCGTAGACCGTGCCGAGCAGGCCGAGCATGGTGGCGATGTTCCCGGCGGCGGCGAGCGCGTTGACCCGGCCCCGCACCCCGGGCTCGACGAGGGCGGCCTGGGCGGAGATGGCGTCCCAGGCGGCCTCGGGGTTGGGCGCGGCGGCCCCGGCGGCGAGCAGGGCCCGGACGGGGTGCTGGGCGGCCCGGGTGGTGGCCGCCTGCAGGTCGCCGGCCTGAAGCTCGGCGAGCAGGGCAGCTTCGTCGATGCGCCACCGCCACAGCATCAGGGCGCGCTCCGCCACCACCGCGGCGCACAGGGCGCCCAGCGCGGTGATCACGATCATAAAGCCGGCCCCCGGGCCCTCAAAGGCGCGCAGCAGCGATGGGATCACGTGCCCTCCAGCCGGCCCCCTAATGCGGGGCGCGCCGCCCGCGGGCCTTACCGCGCGGGGCCGAGGGGGCTAGCCTCGGCGGCATGCCCGACCTCCGCCCCCGCCCGCTGTTCTCTCCCCATTCGTCCGGCCCCCAGCGCGGGCGGCTGCTGCTGCTCGGCCTCGCGCTTCTCCGGGGTGCGCTGGGCTGCGGGCCCACGGACTGCGCGGCCTTGGGGCCCGGCCCCGACCGCGACGCCTGCTACCTGGAGCGGGCCCCGGCGCTGTTTCGGGCGGATTTTGAGGCGGCCGCGGCCGCGGTGGATCGCGACGTCGGCGATCCCCTCAGCCGGGATCTCATCTACTTGGTGGTCAGCCGGGACGTCGATCCGAGCAACGCCGCCACCTGCGCCCGCATCGTCGATCCCCAGCTCGGGGAGCGCTGCCGCGCCTATGTGAGCCGGCCGCACCTGCACCCGCGCGGGGCCCCGCCGCGGGGCGCGCCCCTGCAGAAGCCCGGGGGCTGAAGGCTCAGATTGGCCTGCCTGTGATTATTTTGGAAGGAGCGCGCTGGAAGGTCCCCCCCGCAAGCGGGCCGCACCGCTTGGAGATGGAGGAGACGCTGAGACTGTGCCGTGGGTCCGGCGAG
This sequence comes from Deltaproteobacteria bacterium, assembly GCA_947462115.1. GTDB lineage: Bacteria > Myxococcota_A > UBA796 > UBA796 > UBA2385 > JAEUKK01. Next base: position 2,370 of record CANHON010000413.1, read on the forward strand.
GGGGACGATCCAGCTGCGCGCCGCGTCGGCGGCGTGCTCAATGAGGAGTGGCCTGGGCCACAGCGCCTGTGATCGTCCGGGGCCGCAATTGGCGAAAAAAGTTCGCTGCGAGGGGCGGGGCCGGCGGCAGGTGCGCGGGGGGCGTGCCCAAAAGGAAGCCGACCGGCTCCTTTTGGAGAGCCGGTCGGTCGCTGACGCTGCTGCCTCCCCGTTTTTGAGGCGCGGCCTGGGTCGGGGCCGCGCAGCGGAAGCAGATGTACCCCAAGCGCGCTGACTGGAAGGTCCCCCCCGCAAACGGGCCCCACCGCGATGAGATGGAGGAGACGCTGAGACGATGCATTGTGTGGTCCGGCGGAGAGGACGATCCAGTCAACGGCCGGCGGTCGAGACCGGGGCCGAAAGCGCGCTTGATGTGGGCTGGGAAAGAGCGGGCGGGGCCGAGGCCGCGCTCCGTTGACGCTTTGAATATAGGCGCGCCGTGGAACGCTGGCAAGCGGGCTTTGTCACAGCTTGTCGCGCGGGCCGATCAAAAGGGGCGGGCGGCCGTGGATCGCGGGTTCGCCGGTCCGCCGCGAAGGCCCCCGCGGACCGTGGATCATCGACGGCCACGGCCACCCCATCGCCCTCAGGCGCTCTCGCGGGCGGCCCCGGTCTCGGTGGGCTCGCCGTCGAGCACGCTGCGGATCGCCTGGATCAACGGGCGCATCCCGATCGGCTTCTGCAGGATGAGGGCCGGCGCCGGCCCCCGGAGGCGCAGCTCGGCGCGCGGGCGGCCGCTGAGCACCACCACCTCGGTGAAGGGCCAGCGGTCGCGGATGGCGCTGTAGAGGTCGGCGCCGGAGACCCCGGGCAGGCTCCAGTCCAGCAGCACCAGATCGGGCGCGGCGGCGTCTTCGGCCAGCAGCTTGAGCGCGTCGCCGCCGGTGGACAGCCCGCGGCCATCGAAGCCGCTCCGGGCCAAGAACTCCAGGATAACCTCCCGCACGGCGTCTTCGTCTTCGATGACGAGGATGCTGGGCCGCGGTCGGGCCGGGACGGGGCGGGGTGCGCGCGCGCTCATGGGGGGCTCCGTTTGGGGTGCCTCACGCTACCACCGGGCTGCGGGTGCGGGCCCTCCGGTCAAGGCCGGAGCGGCGCGCGGTCGGGCCCGGTGTGCGCCCCGGGGGCCGAGCGTGTACCAGGGGGGGCCGCCGCTTCATCGGCGCCCACGGGGTCTCCTTTGCCTGCTGTTGTCCGCCCGCTCCCTGCGCCGCTGCCCGCCTCCGCCCTCCGCTGGCGGGTGCCCGAGGCCGACCTCCGGGTCGGCGCCGAAGGAGAAGCCGCGGCCTCCGATCAGATCGTCGGCCAAGAGCTGGCCTTGGAGGCTGTGGAGCAGGCCGTTCGAATGGTCGCCCCCGGCTACAACCTCTACGTGGCCGGCCTCGACGGCGGCGGCCGCCTCCAGACGGTGGCCCGGCTGATCCGCGGCCTGCACCCGGCCCGACGGGTCAGCCGAGACCTGTGCTACCTCCACCGTTTTGACGATCCCTCCCGGCCGATGCTCCACAGCCTGCCGGCCGGGCGGGGGCTCGCGCTCAAGTCGGCCCTGCAGAAGCTGCGGCTGGCCCTCCAAGAGCAGGTGCCCAAGGCGCTGGAGGCCGAGGCCCTCCGCAGCCGGCGCCAGGCCACCCTCGACGCGCTGGAGGCCGGCGAAGGCGGGGCGATCGTCAGCCTGCAGCGGCGCATGGATCAAGACGGCTTCGCGATCATGGAGTCCGATGAGGACGAGGACCCCGTCGTCATTTTCAAGACCGAGGCCGGGCC
>CANHON010000414.1 GCA_947462115.1 Deltaproteobacteria bacterium
CGCTGAGCCTCGGCTTCTTGTGGCAGGTGGTGGTCTGGTACAAGGACCGCCTCGGCGATGATCACGCCCGCAAGGTCTTTTTCGCCTCGCTCATCTACCTCTGCGGCCTGTTTGGCGTGCTCGCGGCCGACGGGCTGTGGGCCCGATGGCTGGCATGAGGGCGCGATGATCTCGGCCCCCCTCATCGCCGGTTGGCGGCAGATCGGCAGCTGGGCGGTGTTCTCGGCGCTGGTGCTGGCGGTGCCCCTCTGGGCCCTGCTCGACGCCGACGCGCCCACCCTGCCCCACCTCGCCCGCCTGCCCAACACGCCCCTGCAGACCATCGAAGGCCGCCTTATCGACAGCCACGCCTTTTTGGGCGAGGTGCTGGTGGTGGAGCTCGCCCCGCAGCCCTGCGCGGCCGGACCCGGGGGCTGCGCGGCCCGCGGCCGGGCCCTGGACCAGCTCGCCGCTCAGCTCGAAGACGACGCGCCCGTGCGCCTGTTGAGCCTGTTGCCGGTGAGCGGCGGCGCCGACCGCGGCAGCCCCGACCCCACCCGCTGGAACCTGCTGCGGGTGCCCGAACCGGGCTTGCCGGCGCTCCAGGCCCGCCTGCTCGGCGACCAGCCCCTGCCCGAGGACGCCCTGCTGCTGTTCGACGCCGAAGGCAGCCTCCGGGCGGTGTTCTCCGCCGACGAGCAGGCCGCGCTGCTGGCCGAGGCCCGGCGCCTCGCCCGTGGGCTGCCGGCCCGCCAGACGGTAGATTAGCGCGCTGTACGTCATTCTCTTGGAGCAGCCCTCCGGCGCGCTCAGGTCGAGGGGCGGAGCGGGACGGTCGGCGGCGGGCGGCCCATGCGCTCGAGCAGCCCGTCGACCATCTGCAAGCTGAGGCCCCAGAGCTCCGCCCCGCCCAGATCGACGGTGGGCAGCGTGATGGGCTGACCGCCCCACACCCAGGGCCGATGGCCGCGCCCCTCGTGGGCGACGAGGCGCTGCAGGGGCCACCACCGCACCCCCGCCACCTCCACGTTGGGCCGGAGCTGCGGGCGCTCGATCAGCGCGAAGACGTAGGGCCGGATCACGAGCGAGCGGCCCGCCCGCCGCGGCCCCAGGGCCGGCAGATCGTCGAGGGCGCCGAGCAGCCGGGCGGCGCCCAAGGAGAGGCCCACCTCCTCCTCCGTCTCCCGCATGGCGGTGTGGAGCAGGTCTCGATCGGAGGGCTCGCGCCGCCCGCCCGGGAAGGCCACGTGTCCGCTCCACGGGTCGCCCGCGCGCTGGGCGCGCTCGATGAACAGCAGCTCGCCCTGCCCATCGAGGACCAGGGCGACCGCCGCGTGGGCCTCCGCCTCCGAGGCGCGCTCCACCGGCGGGCGGGCGTCCAGCGCGCGGGCGACCTCGGCGATCCACGGGCTCATCGTCGGCTCCAGCGTCAACAGGGGAAGACCCGCGCGGGCCTATCGGTTAGCCGCCGCCCACGCCCGTCGGCGCCCGGCCCCAGCCTGGCACCTCGCGCCCCGCTCCGCGAGCCCCTTTGGGCCAAAGGCTCCGCTCATGTCCGAAGGCAGAAACCCCGTAACCAGCTTCATCTACGACGCCGTCGTGACCTGGGGCCCGGCGATGCTCGGCGTGCTGCTGGTGCGAAGCCTGCTTTTTGAGCCCTTTCGCATCCCCTCGGGCTCGATGGTGCCGACGCTGGAGATCGGCGACCACATCGTCGTGAGCAAGTACAGCTACGGCCTGCGCTGGCCGCTGACCCGCATCCCCGTGGGTGAGCTCGAGGTCCCGGCCCGCGGCGACATCGTCGTCTTCGTCTACCCCGGCTCGGACACCGGCTCGGCCCAGTGGATCGACCTGCCGGTGCCCCCCTTCGGCACCCTCGACTACGTCAAGCGGGTGGTGGGGCTGCCCGGCGAGGCCATCTCGGTGCGCAACAACGTCGTCTACATCGACGGTCAGCCCCAGTCCCGCACCTACACCGAGCCCTTCACCTTCGTGGACGACGCCTGCAGCAGCGCGCCCACCAAGCGGTACATCGAGGACCTCGGCGGGGTGAAGCACAGCGTCCTGCAGGCCGCGACCTATGGCGCGCAGATGGGCGACTTCGGCCCCGAGGTGGTGCCGGAGGGCCACATCTTCGTGATGGGCGACAACCGGGACCACAGCGCCGACAGCCGCATCTGGGGCTTCGTGCCGCTCAAGAACATCAAGGGCAAGGCGCGGTTCATCTGGATGAGCCTGGAGGGCTGCGCCGAGACCAACGGCCAGCTCAGCCCCCGGGGCCTCGGGGTGCCCCGGTGGAGCCGCGCCGGCGCCGGCATCGACTGAGCCAGGGCAGCGTCCAGCACGCCGATCCCGAGCATGGGCCCCCACTGGAGGCGCCCGGCGCGCGGCCGCTCAGCCCTCGTCGGCCGCCAGCACGTCCACGCTGAAGGTGTCGAGCAAGGGGGGCTCCAGCGCGAGCTTCTCGCTGGTGGCGCGCACGAGGCTGGCCATCTTGCGGAGGAGCTGCCAGGTGAGCTTCACGGCGAGCTCGGCGTCCTGCTTCATGAGCTGCAGGAACCGGTCGCGCTCGATGACGAGGAAGGCGCTGTCCTCCACGGCGATCGCGTCGGCGGAGCGCTTGGGGCTGTCCACAAAGCTCATCTCGCCGAAGTAGTCGCCGGCCGCCGCCCGGGCGAGCACAGTGCTGCCCTTGCGCAGCTCGACCGCCCCGCTCACCACGATGAAGCACTCCCGGCCGGGGTCACCCTCGGCGAACACCCGCTCCCCGGCCGCGGCGCTCCGGGGCGCGGCGATCTGGCTGGCGGCCAGCAGCTCGCGGTAGGTGCAGTACTGGAACAGGTCGACCCGCCGCAGCACGCCGATGTGGTCGGCCACGCCGAGCTCGGCCCGGCCCAGGCCCGCGCCGGCCCCGCCGACCTCGACCACGAGGCAGGTGATGTTGTCGCGCCCGCCGCGGGCGTTGGCCGCATCGACCAGCTCGCGCACCGCGCCGTCGCCGCCGGTCTTGAGCAACGACAGCCCGAGCTCGCGCATGCCGACGTAGCGGTACAGCCCGTCGCTGCACAGCAGGAGCTTGTCGCCGGGGTCGAGCTCAAAGTGCAGGGAATCGACCTGGACGCTGGGCAAAACGCCCATGGCGCGGGTGATCACGTTCTTGTTGCGGGCGGTGCGCGCCTGCTCGGCGGTGATGAGGCCCTCTTTGAGCTGCTGCTGCACGAGGCTGTGGTCTTCGGTGAGCTGGTGGACCTCCGAGCCGCGCAGCAGGTAGATGCGCCCGTCGCCGACGTGGGCGATGAAGGCGGTGGAGCCGACGATGAGCAGGGCGTCGAGCGTGCTGCCCATGCGGCCGCCCTGGCCGGTGATGGCCACCCCGGCGGTGTAGACCTCTTCGCAGGCCTTTTGAAAGGCAGCTTCGAGCACCGCTTTGACCGCGCCGCGGCTGCGATCGGTGGGCTCGCGGCGGTAGGCGTCGATCAGGCCCTCGGCGGCGGAGACGGCCTCCACCAGCACGTTGCAGGCGAGCTGGCTGGCCACGTCTCCGCGCTGAAAGCCCCCCATGCCGTCGGCCACGGCGACCAAGCCGAGCGCCTGATCGAGCACGAAGGCGTCCTCGTTGACCGCGCGGCTCTGGCCGACGTCCGAAGCGCCAAAGGTCTGGATGAACATGGGGGTCCTCGGGAAGGGGCGGCGGGGCGGCGGGGCGGCGCCGCGGGGCCGAGCGGGGCGCTAATTCAATCGCGGTCGGCCGGCCCGGACAGCGGCTGACCGGCATCGGCGGCCCGCCTTGGGTAGAACGGGGGCATGCGCGCCACCCCACCCATCGCTCCCGCCCTCGCTCCCGAGATCGCGCCCGAGATCGCCCGGCCCACCGGCGACCGCCGCCCCCGCCTCGTCCCGGCGATCGAGGGCGGGGCGCTCGTCGTCTTTATTGTGCTGCTGATTGTTTTCATCGGCCAGCGCATGCAGGATCAGCCCTTGGTGGCGCTGGATCGGGCGAGCCTCGCGACGGGGCCGAGCGCCGAGCGCTGGTATGGCATCTTCTTTCAAGATCAGCACGTGGGGTGGAGCTGGAGCCGCAACACCCCGATCGACGCCGGCGGGCAGCTCTTCGAGCAGCGCTCCAGCTTTCAGGTGGCGACCTTCGGCAAGCTCCAAGAGGTGATCACCGCCGGAGCCGCCCAAGTCGAC
>CANHON010000415.1 GCA_947462115.1 Deltaproteobacteria bacterium
ACGCTGTGTTGGTGCGCGGTGCGCAGCGCCTCGGCCAGCGCGGCCTCGCCGTCGAGCTCGACGAAGAGGTCGGCCGGGCCGCCGATGCGCCACCAGCCGCGGCGGGCCAGGGGCTCGTCACGGCGGGGCGCTTGGCCCAGGGCCAGCAGGGCGGCCTCGACCGCGTCCAGCGCGGCCGACGGGAGCGGGGCCGAAGACATGGTCACTCGCCCAGGATCTTGCGCAGCTCGCCCTTGTCGCCCTGGATGGCGACGCGGTTGTGGTAGAAGCTGAGGCCGCGCAGGCCGCCGAGCTCCTCCCCGCCGCCGGCGCGCCCCGGGCCGCCGTGGACCTGGTTGGGCAGGACCATGCCGGGCGGCAGGACCTGATCGACCACCTTGTCGGAGGCGACGACCACGCGGCCGTTCCAGGGGGCGGCGCCGCTGAGGAAGGACCAGAGCCAGTCGCGGTCGCTGCCGTAGACCGAGCTGACGAGGCTGCCCTGACCGCGGGCCACCAGGGCGGCCGCGGCCTCGGCGTCGCCGGCGTAGGGGATGACCGTGGCGCAGGGGCCGAAGACCTCGTGGTCGTGGACCGCGCTGGCCCCGGGCTGGGCGAGCAGGAGGGTGGGCCGCACGAAGTAGCCCTTGCCCTCGGGGGCGCCGTGGCCGGCGAGCGGAGCCGCGCCGCCAGTGAGCACCCGCGCCTCGCCGCTGAGGAGCGCCATGCCGGCTCGGACGTCGCGGAGCTGGTTGGCGGTGGCCACCGGGCCCATGCCCACGCCCTCGTCGGTGGGGAGGCCGACGACCACGCGCTCGAGCTCCTCGACCAGCGCGGCGGTGAGCGCGGGGACCAGCGCCTCGGGCACCATGATGCGGCGGACGGCGGTGCACTTCTGGCCGGTCTTCTGCACGATGTCGGTGCGGAGGTTGCGCAGCGCGGCGTGCCAGACCTCGGAGCCCTCTTCGACGTCCGGGCCGAGCACGGCGCTGTTGAGGGAGTCGGCCTCGATGGTGAGGCGCACGCCCCGCTCGACCACGGCCGGCGAGGCCCGCAGCACGGCGCCGGTGTTGGCCGAGCCGGTGAAGGCGATGAGGTCTTGGGGGCCGAGGTGGTCGAGCAGGTCGCCGACGGGGCCGGTGAGCACCGACAGGGCGCCCGCGGGCAAAATACCCTTGGAGTCGATGATCTGGAACATGCGCCAGGCGGTGAGCGCCGTGGAGGTGGCGGGCTTGCTGATCACCGGCACGCCGGAGAGGAGGGCCACCGCGATCTTCTCGAAGGCGCCCCAGCCGGGGAAGTTAAAAGCGTTGATGTGCACCGCGACGCCGGGGCGCGGCAGCAGGACGTGCTGGCCGACGTAGCGGGCGCCGCCGCCGAGCTTCTCGGCCTCGCCGTCGAGCAAGAAGCGCTTGTCGCCGAGCGTGGCGCCGAGGCGGGCGTAGGAGGCGAGGGTGCCGGTGGCGCCGTCAATGTCGAACTTGCCGTCGCCGCGGGTGGTGCCGTTGTTGTCGGCGGAGAGGTCGAGCAGCTCCTCGCGGGCCTCGTGCAGGGCCCGGGCCATGGCCTTGAGCAGCTCGCCGCGCTGGGCGAAGGTGAGCGCGCGCAGGGCCGGACCGCCGACCTCGCGGGCGAAGCGCACCGCCGCGCCCAGGTCGAGCCCGCGGGTGCTGCAGGTGGCGATGACCGCCTCGGTGGAGGGGTTGACGAGCTGCTGCGCGGAGCCCTCGCCGACGTGCCACGCGCCGTTGAGCAGAGAAGACAGCTGGATCATGGGGCCTCCTGGCCAGCGCGGGGCGGGCCTCGGGCCGCGGGCGGGGGCCAACGGCAAGGGTGAGGGATCAGGGCAGGCGCGGGGCGGCGCGCGGGCGACCGGCCTAACCCGCCCCGGGCCGCCCTGAGGCAGTGCTGTAGAAAAATCCCGCGAGGCGGACAGGTTCTGCCCGCGACCCGCGCCGGTGCCCTGCGCCGAGACCCCGCGTCGAGGACCGGGGGCGCAGCGGGACCAACGGCGGCGCTCAGCCGGCGACGGCGGCGCTCACCAGGTGGGCTGCGCCCGGAGCAGGTCGCCCTCGCGATCGGCCGCGGCCCCGCCCTGGACGGTGGGGCTGTCGGGCAGCGGGGCGTGGGCTGGCGCTGCGCTGGCGGCCACGCCCAGGCCGGCGTCGATGGCGAGCTTGGTGGTGGTGGCGGTCGCCGAGGCGAGCTGGCGGCCCAGCGCGACGATCAGCGCGCGCCGAAACGGCGAAGTGACCTGCAGCGGGCCGTTTCGGAGGAGCTGCCGTGCCCAGGTGGTGGGCATGCGCAGCACGCGCGCCGGGCCGCGGGCGATCACCGTGGCGGTGCGGGGCCCGGTGTGGAGCACGCCGAGGTGGCCGAACAGGCAGCCGGGGGTGAGCACCGCGACGCGAAAACGCCGGCCGTTGGGCGTGGTTTTGAGGACCTCGCACTGGCCCTCGGCCAGCACGTAGAGCATCTCGCTCGGCTCGCCCTCGGCGCAGAGGGTGGCGTCGAGCACGTCAATGAGCTCAAACTCCTGCGCGAGGCGCGCGAGGTCGGGTTCGGGGACCTCGCGGAGGCCGGGAACGTCGCGGAGCACTTGAACGCGGTAGTCCATCGTCAGCCTCGCAGGCCGAACAAGCGGCGGATCGTGGAGAAAAGGTCGCCCCGTTGGTTGGCCTGCAGCAGCTCGGCCATGCGGGCGCTGGTGGCCTGGATGCGGTTGCCGACCAGCTCGAGCACGGCCTTTTCGATGTGCTCGACGGCGGGATCGCCCTCGGCGAGCATGGCCTCGTAGGCGCCATAGGACAGCATGGCGGCCACCCCGTCGGCGCTCCCGATGACGTCCGCGGTGCGGGCCGAGGCGGGGTCGAAGAAGGCGAGCTCGCCGAAAAGCTGCCCAGGCTCCAGCACCTCGACGGTGAACGCCCGATCGTCCCGGCGGGCCTGGATGAGGGCCGAGCCGGTGAGCAGCAGGCCGAGCTCGCGGCCTTGATCGCCGGCCCGCAGCAGCGATTGGCCCTTGGTGAAGGGCCGGGCCACGAAGCGCTGGATGGCGCTGGCGCGGGCGTCGGGGCTCAGGGTCGACAGCAGGGGCGCTGCGGCGAGGTGGGCGCTGAGCAGACTCTGCTCCATCCGAGGCTCCAGGGGCCCGTAGGGGCGCCGCGATGAGGGGCCCCTCGGTCTAACCTGCGGCGCGCGGGCGTGCGCGGCTCCGGCGCGGTCCGCGCGCCTCCTTGACAAGCGCGGGTCGCCGTGCGAAAGGGCCGTGTTCTTTGAACATCGACGACGGATTGGTAGGGGGCCCGACGCGCTTTGCGCTGGGGCCTCGGGCTGGGCTTGTCCCCGCCTGCGCGTCGGTCTCGCCGACGTGCCACCGCGGCGCGCTCCCCTGGGCGCGTCGAATCCTCTCGAGGGGCTGACCCGCTTGCGGGCTGGTCCAATCTTGGGGGCGAAACGGTTTCGACGGGGCGGTGTAAACCGAGGTTGCGTGTCGGGGGATGCTCCTGCCCCCGTTAAAACCATGAGCAAACTTCAAGTGCCAACAACAACAAGCACTTCGCTCTCGCTGCTTAGTCAGTAGATAGCCGTCCGAGCGGCCATGCCAGGGTTGCCGTTTCGGGCGTGTCACGACCTGGATAGTCCTGAACCTGTGCCGGGGCGCAGCGGGTGGGGACGATAAATAATCCAACCAAAGTCGCTTCCAACGTTGGCTTAGGGTCGGCCCTGGAATCCGGTCAACGTCGTAATTCTGGGGATACACACGTAGACGCCGACGTGGATCCGTTCCGGACGCGGGTTCGACTCCCGCCGCCTCCACCATTTTTTATCGTTCGATATCAGCATCTTGTGCTCCTTGGCGGCCCTCGGGCCGTGCCACGATGGGGGGGGCCTCCCGCGTCCACGCGACGCGGGGGGCCGCTTCGCGCAGCGGCTAACCGGCCGCCAGCTCGCCGAAGTCGAAGACCGACATGGCGCGGCGCATCTCGGCGTCGTTGGCGTGAAGGTACCGCTCGGTGGTCTTGATGTTCTGGTGGCCAGCGATGGCTTGAGCCGCGCGCAGGCCGACTTTGCCGCTGTTGACGATGGCCGACAGGCAGCTGTGCCGAAGGTCATGCAGCCGCATGTGCGGCTTGCCCAGCGCCTTGACGATGGCGTTGTGGAGGCGCTTGAGGCGGTTGCTGTTG
>CANHON010000416.1 GCA_947462115.1 Deltaproteobacteria bacterium
CACGCCGCGCAGGTCCAGGCTCATGCGGGTCAGCGCCCTGAGGGGGTCCACGGCCGGGGGCTCCGCCGGAAGCACCCCGCCCTCCGCCCCGGAGTCTGCCGGCGGAGGGCTCGCCTTCTCGCCCGCGCAGGCCGAGAGCAGCGACGCCGAGAGCAGCGACGCCGAGAGCAGCGACGCCGAGAGCAACGACGCCGAGAGCAACGACGCCGCCCACCGGGCGCTGCGGATCACCGGGATCACCATGGGCGCTCCTCGCCGCCGAGCAGGGGCGACAGATCGGGGCAGACCTCGCCGAGCGCGGCGCCGTCGGGGCCGAGCAGCGGGCCGCAGGCCTCGCAGGGGCCGTCGAGCGCGAGGCGGTAGCGGTCGCCCCGCTCCCCGAGCAGCGCCAGAGCGCCGGTGGCGGAGCAGTCGCCGTCCGGGCCCGCGCGCTCGACCCGCAGCCCTTCGGCCCGCAGGCCCAAGATGCCCTCGCTGACGGCGTCGCCGCCCGAGCTGCCGCCCTCGAGCTCGAGCCAGCGCCCCCCGCCGACCGCGTCTTCGCCCTGCCAGCTCAGGCTGAAGCTGGGCGCGCCCTCCAGCCAGGGCAGGCTGCGCCAGGCGGTCGCGCTGGGCGTATAGCCGAAGGTGCCGACGAGGCTGGCGGCGTAGCTCGAGCCGGCCGCGCCTTCGACCAGCCGGAGCTCGCCCCGGCCGTCCAGCTGCAGGGCCGCGCCGCCGGGGTGGGTGTAGGTGGCGGTGGTGATGAACTCGCCGTATTGCCGCACCAGCACGCCATCGACGGTGAGGTTGCTCAGCCAGGCCGCCTGGGCCCGCCCCGAGAAGGCCCAGCCGGCCCGGGTGGCGCAGTCGTTCGACCAGGCGGTGGTGAAGCCCACCGAGGCGAAGAGCCCGGGGCAGGGCCCCTCGGGGTGGGCCATGGCGTCGTGCTGGGCGGCGTGCAGCTCGGCCGGCCGGGCCGAGACGATGGCCGACAGCCCCCGATCCAGGCCCATTTGCAGCACGTCGAGCGAGAGCGGAGCGGGGGCCTCCGCGGCGGGGGCCTCGTAGGCGCTGGGGCCCGCCGCGGGCTCGGCCTCGCCGGAGTCTTGGGGGACGGCGCCGTCAGAACCACCCTCGCTGACGTCTTTTTGCTCCGCGCCCGCGCAGCCGATGAGGGCCAAGGCCGCCGGCAGGCCGAGCCAGGGGCGCCGGCTCACGTGCCCTCCTCGGCGCACTCGAGCCACCAACGCAGGCGCACCCGGTCGTCCTCGCTGCTGCCCCCGGCGGGCGGCATGGTCGGCGGCTCGGCGGCGGCGCGGGCCAAGACCCGGTCGCGCTGGGCCCAGACCTGCTCCACGGTGTCGAAGGTGCTGTCTTCGGGCGCGCCGTAGCGGTCGGCGGCCGTGGACGCGTGGCAGCCCTGGCAGGTGTGGAGCACGAAGCTGTGCCCGAAGTTGTTGTAGTTGACCAAGGGCACCTCGGCGCAGGGGCCGGTGTCGGCGCCGCCCTCGCCTGCGCCGCCCGAGTCTTCGGCCCCGCCATCCGCGCCGCCGACCCCGCCCTTGGGCGCTGGCTCACCGCCGCAGGCGAAGGACAGGGCCAGCCCTAGGATCCAGCCGCGCCCCTTCATGCCTGCACCCCGAGGATGGGCGTGTACTCCGGCAGCGTCTCGGCCGGACCCACGTCGCCGAGCGCCAGCAAGGTCGAGCCGAGGACAGCCGGGGTGAGCTCGCGGCCGCCGGGGTCGAGCTCGCCGCTGTCGGGATCGACCGGCAGGCCGTAGAACAGGTCGGAGAAGCCGCCGATGGTGCGCCCGCCGCTGAGCCCGGGGCCAAACAGCAGGGCGCTGGTGTGGGCCCAGTGATCTTTGCCCTTGCCGCTGTTCTCGTTCGGGGTCCGGCCCATCTCCGACATCACCACCACCACAACCTCGTCGGCGAGGCTCGGCGCGGCGAAGCCCGGCGCCTCGGCCAGGGCCAGGGCCAGCGCGCGAAGGCCGGCGAACAAGCCCTCAAAATTGGCGGACTGCTTGCCGTCGTTGTCCTCGTGGCTGTCCCAGGTCAAGGAGTCGTAGGACAGGGTCGCGCAGCGGCTGAGGCCGAGGGACAGCAGGTCGACCGCGAGGTCAATCTGGCTCTCAAAGCTGCCGTCGGTGTTCCAGCGCACGGCGTCGCCGAGCTCGCGCATCAGCTCTGCCTTGCGCAGGCTGCCGGCCATGGCCTCGGCGAGCGCCCGATCGCCGGCCGAGGCGCCTTCGAGGGCCCGGGCCGAGGCGCGCCCGAGCACGTGGGCCTCGACCAGCGCGTCGACCTCGGCCGGGAGCGGATCGGTGTGGGCGCTGGCCCCGCTCATCAAGGTGCCGTCCAGCAGGCGCCCCACCTGGCCCTCGTCGCCGATGAGCACCGAGGACCGCCCGAGCAGGCCCGACATCGCCCGACCGCTGACCACAACGTGGGGAAGGGCGAAGCGGTCGCGGGCGGCGTCGGCGATCAGGGTGGGCCAGTCGGCCGCCGTCTCCACGGTGGCGCCGGTGTAGGCGATGTTCTCGCAGGCGCGGTGGTTGACCGAGGGCACGATGACCCCGTTGAGGATCACCGACTGCGCGTAATTCTCCTCGAAGAACGAGCGGACGCTCGGGCGCTCGGGGTGGTCGAGGTAGCGCAGATCGCCGAGGCTGCGCACCACCGCCTCGGCCTCAAAGCGCACCGCCGCGTTGCCCCGGCTGTCGGCGGCGAAGACCCGGGTGGGATCCCATCCGCCGAACACCCGCACAAAGATGAAGCGCCGATCGCCGGCCGAGGCCCGCGCGGCCCCCGGGCGCAAGCCGAGCCCCAGCGCGGCGGTGAGGCCGAGCCCCGCCGGCAGGGCGGCGCGCAGCAGGGCGCGGCGGGTCGAGGGGGTGCGGAGCAAGGACATGGCCAGACCTCAGCGGGGCGGCGTTAGTAGATGAAAAAGGCGGGGTCGCGCAGCATGGCGGTGAGCATGCCCGCCCAGGCCACGCGGGGCTCGTCGGTCACGCGGAGGATCTCGCTGAAGAGCGCCGAGAGGGCCAGGATCTCCGGGCCGTCGGGCGCCACCCGCTGCCCGTGCAAGCGCAGGTGCAGCCGGACGAGGTGCGCGGCGAAGGCCGGATCGTCGGGGCCGAGGCCCAGCCCCTCGGGGGGCAGCAGGCGCGCGCGGCCCAGATCGGCCAGATCAGCGTGCACTGCGTAATCTGCGGCCGCCTCGGCCAAGCGGAGCTGGGCCAGCACCGCCGTGCTGGTCGGAGACACCACCCGCTCGCGGTCGCGGGCCGGGCTCAGGCCGCCCGCCAAGCTGCGCAGGCCGTAGAGGTCGGCGGCGAGCACGTCGAGCCCTTCGGCTTCAAAGACATAGCCAGTGGCGTCGGCGAGGCTGCTGCGGAGCTGGGCGGCCGAGAGCAAGCGCGGCGCCGAGGCCCGGGGGTCGTCGGCGGGGTCCGCCGCGGCGTCGGCGGGCGGCGCGTAGGCGGGGTCGCGCACCACGCTCTCCACCAGGGCCCGCAGGCGCAGGCCCTCGCTCAAAAAGACCTCGCGGTGGGCCGTCAGGGCCTCGGTGTCGGCCAAGGTGACCGGCCGGGCCACGAGCTGCTCAAAGGTGCGCTGGACCGCGCACTCGATGAAGGCCGGATCGGCGGCGAGGTGCCGCCCGAGATCGGCGAGGGTGCCGCCGGGCGAGCCGTAGTAGCCGGGGCCCACGCCGGTATAGACCCGCCAGTCGAGCTCGCGCTCGGCGTGGTAGTGCGACTGCTCGGCCGGGCTGAAGTTGAAGTGGTTGTAGAAGCCCCAGAAGTAGGCGGCGAGCGGGTCGATGGAGGCGTGGCAGCTCACGCAGGCGGCGTCGGTGCGGAGGGCGTCGGACACCGCAGCTTCGTCCAGCAGGTTGAGCTCGCGGTTGCCCTCGATGACGGCGTCGAGGTAGTCGCGGCAGGTGAAGATGCGGCTGACGGCGTTGGCCCGGCCACGGTTGGCGTTGGCTTGGGTGGAGCTGTACCGCCAATAGAAGCCGTTGGTGGCGAGCACCCCCACGGCGGGTCGACCGTCGGTGTAGCGGGCCCGGCGCCAGCCAGTGGCGCCCGCGGGGTAGTCCGAGGGGTAGATCGCGGCGAGGTGCTCGTTCACCATCGTCCAGTCGGCGGTGACGAGCGCGGTGTAGGG
>CANHON010000417.1 GCA_947462115.1 Deltaproteobacteria bacterium
ACCGGCTTGTTTCGTCTGCCGAGAGATAGTCGTAGCCCGGTCCACCGGCTTGTCTCGGCTGACGAAAGATAGTGGTAGGGCGGTCTACCGGCTTGTCTCGTCTGCCGAAGGATAGTGGTAGGGCGGTCTACCGGCTTGTTTCGTCTGCCGAGAGATAGTGGTAGCCCGGTCCACCGGCTTGTCTCGTCTGGCGAAGGATAGTGGGAGGGCGGTCGACCGGCTTGTCTCGTCTGGCGAAGGATAGCGGTAGGGCGGTCTACCGGCTTGTTTCGTCGGCCGAAGGATAGCGGTACGGCAGTCTATCGGCTTGTTTCGTCTAGCGAAGGATAGTGGGAGGGCGGTCTACCGGTCTGTCTCGCTTGCCGAGAGATAGCGGGAGGGCGGGCTACCGGCTTGTCTCGTCTGCCGAGAGATAGCGGTGGCTCGGCTTTCCGGCTTGTCTCGTCTGCCGATAGATAGCGGTAGCCCGGTCCACCGGCTTGTCTCGTTTGCCGAGAGATAGCGGGAGGCCAGTCCACCGGCTCCTCTCGTCTGCCGAGAGATAGCGGTGGCTCGGCTTTCCGGCTTGTCTCGTCTGCCGAGAGATAGCGGTAGCCCGGTCCACCGGCTTTTCTCGGCTGACGAAGGATAGCGGGAGGGCGGGCTACCGGCTTGTTGACTTGCTGATCGTGCACGTGGACGCAGCCGTCTCCGGGTTTCGCTGCCCCGAGCTTGGGGCGGCGACCGCAGACCGCGCGAGCGCGGGCTCGGCGGCCGCGGGCGGGGGAAGGGCGGAGCGGCGGCCCCGGTGCGACCCGGCCCTGGCCGAGGGCGGCCCCACCATCGAGCGCTACGGCCACGATCTGCTCAGCCGGAGCAACCACCGCGTGCGGGCCCTCGGCGTCGCGGTGGCGTCGCGCTGAGCGGGTCGGCGCCCGTTTTGGGGGCGGCGGTCGGCGCGCCGCAGCTCAGCTCGCGCGCTCGGTCAGCTCGCGCAGCGCCCAGGCGTACTCTGGCTCGTCGGGCGCGTAGCCGAGGGTCATGGTGATCAGCGCGTGCTCGGCCGCGCTGAGCCCCTCGTTCAGCGCCGCGTGGATGCGCGCCTGTCGCAGGTGCTCTGGCGTGCCCTCAAAGAGCGGTGATGCGATCAGCACCCGGATGTAGTCGTGGTAGCCGTCTTCGATGGCGATCTGGGCGCGGTCGCCGAAGGCCCCACGCAGCGCGGCCTCGGTTTTGGTTTTGAGCGCGGCGCGCGCTTCGCGGCGAGCTGCGGCGGTCGGGCGCTTGCGGGGGGAGATGGCTGGACGGGTCATCAGGGCCTCGGGGGCAGCTTAGCGCAGCGCGCCGCTGGGCCGCCTCGAGCGCGTTGGGCCCGGCCTCGGCCCGCCGCCGCGTCACCTCCGCCGCGTCCAAGCCCGCCCGAACATCGACCCCGAGCCGCGCCGCCGCGGCCGCGGGCGCCATCGTCCGCCAAGCCGGCCCCGGCGCCGCCCCTGCGCTGCGCCCGCCCGGCGGGGATTCAGGAGCCGAAGGCTACGTGCTGGTAATGATCCCCACTTCATGCACTTCCCCAGTGGCGGGCCGCGCGACGGCGCCGCCAACCGGCCCCGCCCTAGCCCCAAGCCCGAGCCCGAGCCGCCCCGATCCAGCCGAAGCGTGCGCCGGCGCGGGGTCTTGGCCGCCGCCGCCCACCTCCACCCCTTCATCCGGGCGCCCCGCCGGCCGCCGGCCGTCGGCGCCGGTCCGCCGGGCTCGGCCCCCGGGGCCTCGGGCGCCGCGCCCTCCGGCCGCCGCGGCCCGCTGGCGCGGCCCTCTGGCCCGGCTGGCGCGCGCGAGGCGAGGGCTTCGTCGGTGCTTTTTGCGCTGGCGGTCGCTCTATAGAGCCTCTCCGACGATGATCTGGTGATCCACCTTGTGCTCAGACAGGAACCGCACGGCGCGGCGGAGGATGTCTCCGCGCGACAGGTTCACCTCGATGTAGAAGCCTGGCGCCGGCGACTCCGCGCGCGTGAATTCCTTCCCGCTCGGGTGGATGGGTTGCGCCGCGACCACGTAGCGCAGCTTCCCGCCTCGGATGGGCAGGTGGCTCTGCTGTACATGTCGGTGCTGGATCAACCATCGCCACACCGCGATGTAGAACTGTGCGGCGCTCGGGCCCCACACCAGATCGCCTGCGATGCGAAAGGCGATGTTCGCGTCTTTTGGCACCTCTTCCACCGGCTCCGGCATCGGCGACGGTGCATCGGGCTGCTTCGCCGATGGGCGCGGCCCCGGTTCGGTCACCACCACCTGTGGCTCGGCAGTCTCGGCCGCGGCGTCGCTCATGCGCCGGGACAATCGGCCCTCGATCTCGGCGAGGCCGCGGTCGATGCGCTGGTGCAGTCGGGCCTCGAGGGTCTCGAAGCGGACGTCGAGGTCTTCGCGCTGGCGGCTCGCGGCGAGCAGCTGGAGCGCTTGTTCGAGGTCGGCGGCGCTGAGCTTCTCGCTGCCGATGATGTCGAGCAGCTCCGGCAGCTCGGCGCGGCGGGCCGCCAGATCGGGCTCGCGCACGCGCAGGAGAAGGGCCTGCTCGTCGGCGTCGACCGGGAAGTAAAATACGCTCTGGGTGGGCTTCATTGGGCCTCTGTGCGCTCAGCCGCGAGCAAGCGCAGCGCGGCGTCACCGCCCGCGAGCGAGAGGCGCGGGGCGGGGTGAAGGGTGGCGAGCACGCCGGCCTGGACGAGCTCGTTGAGGCGCCGCTCGATCCGCACCTCGAGGTGCGCGTCGGTCTCGCGCTCACGGCTGAGGTAGTTGGCGAGCGAAGTGGGCATGGTGTCGGTATTTTGGTGACCGACGACCGGCAGGTGCAGATCGATGCCGTCGAGCTCGGCGGCGCGCGCCAAGGCCAACGGGCCGCCGTACCAACCGGGGTGGTGCGGATCGGCCGCGGTGAGCTGGCGGAGCAGCGCGAGCTTTACGAGGGTTTTGTCGCAGGCCACGCCTGGCATGTCTGCGAGGGAGGGGAAGCTCAGCCCTCGGGTGCGAGCCCGCAGCGCGCCCATGGGGATGAGCAGCACACCGTCCTCGAAGCTGTTGAGGTTGAGTCGCCCGGCCTCATCTTCATAGATCACCACGGGCCGCACCCGCTGCCCGAAGCGCTGCGCGAGCAGGCCCGCGAACCGCTTCGCGCGCTGGATGGCCTTGTAGTAGTCGCCATGGCCGTGCGCGGCCTTGCGCTCGACCTCGACCACCCATGCGTCGTCTCCGGGCAGGTGGCCAAGCGTCGAGCCCACCTTGAGGAAGATGCCGTCTACCTCCGTGAACTCTTGTTCGCCGAAGAACATCTTCTTGATTTGGGTGCCCTTGAACCGCGTGTTGCGCAGCACCGTCGCCTCGCGCAGCATCTCGCGGGGCCGCCCCGGCGACAGCACCCCGGCCGCGAGGCTGAGCAGGCCATAGAAGCGGGTGAGGGCCTCGCGCTCAAAGCAGCGCGGCTGCGCGTGCCAGGCCTTGTCGAGGGCGTTGGCGAGGCTGAGCGCGTCGTCGGGGGCGGTGCTTCCGTGGGCGGGCATCTGGCGGCTCTGCGCTGAAGGAGGCCGGCGCCTAACCCGCGGGTGGTGACCCGGCTGGCCCGACCGCAGCCCCGATCCCCGGCTTCACCGCGAAGCCCTCGACCCGCGCCCAGGCCTGCGCGGTGGCGGCGCGCATGAGCTCGGGCTCGCCCCCAGCCCGCAGCAGCACGAAGACGCCCAGCAGCGCGACGGTCAGGAGCTGGGCGAGCTCGGCGACCGGGGCCTCGGGCTGCAGGGCGCCGGCGCGCTGGGCATGGGCGAGGGCCGCCTCGAAGGCCCGTGAGAGGCGCCCGGTGTACTCCGCGCCGCGCTGGCGGCTGCTCGGGCCGGTGGGCGCTTGTTCGGTCATGGCGTTGGCCATGAGGCAGCCGAGCAGGGGGTTGCCGCCGGCGGCGGCCTCGCCGAAGAAGCGCAGCACTGCGGCCACCGCCTCGAGCCCTGCGCCGGGCGCCTCGAGGCGGGCGAAGTGGCCCTCGACCACCGTGCGGTCGTAGCGATCGAGGGCCGCCTCAAACAGCCCCTCTTTGCTGCCGAATTCGGCGTAGAGGCTGTAGACGTTCAGCCCCATGCCCTCGGTGAGCTCGCGGGTGGTGGTGGCGTGAAAGCCCCGCTCCCAGAACAG
>CANHON010000418.1 GCA_947462115.1 Deltaproteobacteria bacterium
GGGGTCCGCTTGCGGCTCAACGATATTGTCTGAATGTTTAGACGGATCTGTCGAATCCGGAATACGGATCAGGATGTAGCGATCCTGGCCCGCCTTATGCCCCGCGCGCCCGGCTTGCCGGAGGGCCCCGCACGGGCTTATTTGGGGCCCATGCGCCCTGCCCCGCCCGAGCTGAGCCCCGAAGCCGCGATGTCGGTCGTGGCCGCGGATCCCCAGTCGCCTGCGGCCTGGGAGGCCCTGGCCCTCGCCTGGGATCGCGCGGGCCGGGCCGATGTCGCCGAGCCGGCCTGGGCGCGCCTCACCCAGCTGAGCCCGCGCAGCGCCTTCGCGTGGGCGGGGCGCTCGCTCTGCCTCCGCCGCGCCCGGCGCTTCCCCGAGGCCCTCGCGGCGGTCCGGCGGGCGGCGCTGCTCGCCCCTGGCGAGGCCTGGGTGCAGGTGAACCTGAGCGCCATGCTCCTGCTGGTGGACGCCTACGACGAGGCCCTCGCGGCGGCCCAGCGCGCCACGGCCCTCGAGCCGGCCGACCCTGCCGCCTGGGGGGCGCTCCACAACGCCGCCGTCGCGCTCGGGGACACCCCGCTGGCCTTGGCGGCCGTAGACCGGGCGGCGGCCCTCGACCCCGCCGATCCCCGCCTGCGCTGGAACCGGTCGCTGTGCGCCCTCTCGGCGGGCGACTGGGCGACCGGCTGGGCCGGCTACGAGGCGCGGCTGGAGCGGCCCGGCGCGCGGCTCCCCCCGGACCCGCGGTGGGACGGGCGCGCTGGCCCGCAGCGCCTGCTCGTGACCTTGGAGCAGGGGCTCGGCGACACCGTTCAGCTCCTCCACCTGCTCGGCGCGGCCCGGGCGCGGGTGGATTCGCTCACCGTGGCGGCGCCGATCGGCCTGCAGGGCGTGCTCCGCGGCGTGCCGGGCGTCGATCGGCTCGTGGAGCCCGAGGCGGTGCGCGCTGGCCCCGCCCTGTTTGACGTCGCCGTGGCCCTCCCGAGCCTCCCCGCCCTGCTCGGCACCCGGCCGGAGACGGCCGCGGTCGGCGTGCCGGCGCTCCAGGCTGACCCTGCCGCGCAGGCGCGGTGGGCGGGCCGGTTGGCGGCGCTCGCGCCGGGGGCGGCGCTGAGGGTCGGGCTGTGCTGGCAAGGAAACCCAAGCTACGAGGCGGATCACCGTCGATCGCCCGGCTTGATGGCCCTCGGGCCGCTCGGCGCGGTGCCGGGCGTCGGCTGGTTCAGCCTCCAAAAGGTCCACGGGCAGCTCGCGGAGCAACCCCGTCGCCCCTTCGAGATCCACGATCTGGACCCCGAGCTCGACGCGGACGGCGTCTTCTGCGACACCATCCCCTGCCTCGCTGCCCTCGACCTGCTCATCACCGGCGACACCGCGCTGGCCCACCTCGCGGGGCAGCTCGGCCGGCCGGTGTGGCTGGCCCTGTGCTGGGCGCCCGACTGGCGGTGGGGCCGGGCGGGCGAAGGCTCGCCTTGGTACCCGAGCATGCGGGTCTTTCGGCAGCCGCGGCCGGGCGACTGGCGCGCGGTCTACACCGAGATGGCGGCCGTTTTGGCCTCGTCCCCTCCCGCTCGCCCCGCACCGAACCGCTAAACTCCCGCCCCTCGCACCCTTCGTCGCGCCCACGTGGGCGCCTGGAGCTGGCCATGAAGGTTGAGCTGCCCCTCGCCGAGGTCATCGACAAGATCACCATCCTCCGCATCAAAGCGGCCCGCATCGAGGACCCGGCGCGGCTCCACAACGTGCGCGAGGAGCTCCGGACCCTGGAGGCGACCTGGGCGGCCGAGAGCGCTGTGCAGCTCGCTGATCTCGACGGGATGGCAGAGCTGTTGGGGGTGAATGAGCGGCTGTGGGACGTGGAGGACGCCCTGCGGGTGCTGGAGCGGGCCCAGCGCTTCGACGCGGAATTCGTGGCCTTGGCCTGGTCGGTCTACGTGCTCAACGACGAGCGCGCGGCTTGGAAGCGCCGGATCAATGACCGGCTGGGCTCGCGCTTGGTCGAGGAGAAGTCCTACCAGCCCTACCGTTAGTCGGGCGCCCCGTCCTCGGCCGCGGTGTTGGCCTCGGTGGCGATGGCCAGGCGCGACAGGCCGAGCGCCCGGGCGGTGTCCATGACCCGCACCACCGAGCCATGATCGGCGCTTTTGTCGGCCTTGATGATGATCATCGTGTTCGGGTCGCGCTTGGCCGCCTCGGACATGGCCTCGCGGAGCGCCGCGCCGCTGATCGGGCTCTCATTGAGGTAGATGCTGCCATCCGCGCGAACCCAGACCTTGAGGTCGTCCCGCTCCTTGAGGATGGTGTCGGCGGAGGAGCGCGGCAGGTCGACCTCGATGCCGGGCGAGCTGACGAACTGCGTGCTGACCATGAAGAAAAGCACGAGCTGGAAGATGATGTCGATGAGCGGCGTGAGATCGACGGCGCTCGGGCTGCGGCGCTTATGGCTGAGCTGCATGGGGCACCTCCTCGCCCGCCACGAGGTCAATGGCCTGCAGCGCCAGATCTTCGAGCTCGAGCACCCGCCGGTCGATGGTGGCGAGGAGCGCGCGGTGGGCGATGACCGCCGGGATGCCGACCGAGAGGCCGGCCATCGTGGTGATCAGCGCCTGGGAGATGCCGCCGGCGAGGCTGCCCATGACACCCATGCCCTGCTCTTGGATGACCTCAAAAGTGAGGATCATGCCCCAAACGGTGCCAAGGAGGCCGAGGAGCGGCGCGACGGTAGCCACGGTGCCCACGACATCGGCGCCCGTCTCTAGGTTGGCCGCCTGCTGCCGGCCCAGCTCTTCGACCCGCTCCTTGATGTCGGCGCGCCGGCGCCCGCGCAGGCCGACCACCCCTTCCACGATCGCGCCGCCGGCGCAGTCGGCCTTGCGGCAGAGGGTCACAGCGTCGGCGTGGCGATCCTGCTTGATGAGCTCGATCACCTCCACCACGAAGCTCCGGGGCGCCACGGCCGCTTGGCGCACCGCCCAGCCGCGCATCAAGGCCCAGCTCAGCCCGATGAGGGCGCTGAGGCCGATGGGGGCCATGACAGGGCCGCCGGAGCGGAGGAAGTCGAACAAGTTGTCCACGTCGGCATCCTTGGATCGGGGCCCGCGGGGGTGGGGCGCGGCGGCCGCTCAGCTTATCGACGCAGGCCCGCGGCGGGTATGGTCGGCCCAGTGCGCCGGCGCGCGGCGCAGGGGGGCAGATGCGGCTCGCGTTGGGCTTGGCTTTGCTGTTGGTGGGCTGCAAGGCCCTCTATGTGCTGGACGCCGGGCGTTTTCAGGCGGAGCTGCTGCTGCGCCGTCAGCCCGTAGAGGCGGCCTTTTGGCGCTCAGACTTGAGCGAAGATGACCGCGCCAGCATCCTGCTCGCCCAGGACGTGAAGGCCTGGGGGGCGGCAGCCGGATTTGGGGCCACCGACAACTACGGCACGCTGTCGGTGGGCTGGGATCACGAGGTGCAGGTCGTCACCGGCTGCGCGCCGCTGTCCTTCTCGCCGCGCTCGGTGTGGTTCCCCATCGCCGGGCGGCTCACCTATGTCGGCTACTTTCGAGAAGGTCCGCTGCACCGCGCCGAGGCCCGCCTCGCCGCCGATGGCCTCGACGTCTACACCCGGCCGGCCGGCGCCTGGTCTTCGCTCGGTTGGTTCCGCGATCCGCTCACCCCTTCGATGCTCGGGTGGGGCCGCTTCGACCTCGCGGAGACGGTGCTGCACGAGCTGGCCCACGCGACGGTGTGGGTGCCCGGAGACCCGACCTTCAACGAGAGCTTCGCGGGATTTGTCGGCGAAGAAGCAGCGTTTCGGTACTTCTCCGATCGCTACGGGCCAGCCAGCCGGGAGCTCGCCCAGGCCCGCGACGACTTCGCCGACCTCGGCCGCTGGCGGGACCTGCAGATCCAGCTGACCGCCGATCTCGAGCGGATCTACAGCGACCCCGCGCTCAGCGACGCCGAGAAGCTTGAACGGAAGGCCTCGACCTTCGCCAGCCTGCCGGCGCGGGTGGAGGCCATGGGCTTCGCCTCGCCTGCACGCTTCGCCCACGCGGTCAGCCGAGGCACGTGGAACAACGCCCGCTTGGTGCAGTTCCGCACCTACAACGACCGCCGCTCGGTCTTCGAGGCCCTGCTCGCCCAGAGCGGCGGCGATCTTCTGTGCTTCA
>CANHON010000419.1 GCA_947462115.1 Deltaproteobacteria bacterium
CCGAGCTCGAGGCCGCCGTGGCCGACCTCTACATCCGCGCCGGCGTGCGGCGGGTGAGCGCCGCGGCCTTCATGAAGCTCACGCCGAGCATCGTGCGCTACGCCGCCGCCGGCCTCCGCCGCGGGCCCATCGGCGAGATCATTCGCGAGCGCGCTGTTTTCGCGAAGATCAGCCGGCCCGAGGTCGCCCGGCGCTTCATCGAGCCCGCGCCCGACAGCATCCTGCGCGGCCTCGTCGAGCAGGGCCTGCTGACGGCTGAAGAGGCCGCCCTCGCCCGCCTCGTGCCGGTGGCCGAGGACATCATCTGCGAGTCCGACAGCGGCGGCCACACCGACAACCGGCCCCTCGGCGCCCTGCTGCCGGTGATCATGATGCTGCGCGACGAGGTCTCGGCGGCCCAGGGCTACAGCCGCCCGGTGCGGGTGGGCGCGGCCGGCGGCCTCGGCACCCCGGCGGCGGTGGCCGGCGCCTACGCGATGGGGGCCGACTTCGTGCTCACCGGCAGCGTGAACCAGGCCTGCGTCGAGAGCGGCCTGTCTGAAGAGGGCCGGATCATGCTCGCCGACGTGGGCATGGCCGACGTGATCATGGCGCCGGCGGCCGACATGTTCGAGATGGGCGTCGAGGTGCAGGTGCTGCGCCGGGGCAGCCTGTTTGGCACCCGCGGAAAGAAGCTCTACGAGCTCTACCGCAGCCACAGCAGCCTCGAGGACATCCCCGCCGCCGAGCGCGCCAAGCTCGAGCGCGACATCCTCCGCAGCAGCACCGACGAGGCCTGGACCCGCTGCGCCGCCTTCTGGCAGGGCCGCGACCCCCGCGAGATCACCCGCGCCGAGCGCGACCCCAAGCACAAGATGGCCCTGGTCTTCCGAGCCTACCTGGGTCAGGCCAGCAAGTGGGCCATCAGCGGCCTCTCCGACCGCAAGACCGACTACCAGATCTGGTGCGGCCCGGCGATGGGGGCGTTCAACGCCTGGGCCCAGGGCTCCTTCCTGCAAGACCCGGCCCAGCGCGAGGTGGTGCAGGTGGCCCGCAACCTGCTCGAAGGCGCCGCGGTCGTCACCCGCGCCCAGCAATTGCGCGCCGCTGGGGCCCCGATGCCGGCCGCCGCCGCCGCCTTCCGCCCGCGGCCCATGGCCGACTGAGCCAGCCGCTTCTCCAGATTTATCACCAGCTCATCGTTTTCATCAGGAAGCCCAATGTCCGCTGAGGCCACCCGCTCCCCCATCGCCGTCGTCGGCGTGTCTGCGCTTTTCCCCGGCTCGACCGACAGCCGCGGCTTTTGGCGCGACATCCTCGCCGGCACCGACCTCATCACCGACGTGCCGGCGGGCCACTGGCTGATCGAGGACTACTACGACCCCGATCCTTCCGCGCCCGACAAGACCTACGCCAAGCGCGGCGGCTTCCTGCCCCCCATCGACTTCGACGCGCTCTCTTGGGGCGTGCCGCCGAGCATCGTGCCGGCCACCGACACCGCCCAGCTGCTCGCCCTCATCGTCGCCCAGCGGGTGCTCGAGGACGCCGCCCGCGGCCGCAGCATCGACAAGACCCGGATGAGCGTGGTGCTCGGCGTCACCAGCGCCCAGGAGCTGCTCGGCACGATGGTCAGCCGCCTGCAGCGCCCCGTGTGGCAGAACGCCCTGCGCCAGGCCGGCATCGCCGAGGACAAGGTGCAGGAGGCCTGTCAGCGCATCTCCGACCACTACGTGCCCTGGCAGGAGAGCACCTTCCCCGGCCTGCTCGGCAACGTGGTCGCCGGCCGCATCGCCAACCGCCTCGATCTGGGCGGCACCAACTGCGTGACCGACGCCGCCTGCGCCAGCACCTTCTCCGCCCTGCACATGGCGGTGAACGAGCTGCACCTCGGCGACAGCGACGCGGTGGTCTGCGGCGGCGTGGACACGATGAACGACATCTTCATGTACATGTGCTTCAGCAAGACCCCGGCGCTCAGCCGGAGCGGCGACGTGCGGCCCTTCTCCGACAAGGCCGACGGCACCATGCTCGGCGAGGGCCTCGGCATGGTGATGCTCAAGCGCCTCGCCGACGCCGAGCGCGACGGGGATCGCATCTACGCCGTCATCTCCGGCGTGGGCTCCAGCAGCGACGGGCGCAGCAAAAGCGTCTACGCGCCGGTGTCCTCGGGCCAAGCCCAGGCCCTGCGGCGGGCCTACGCCCACGCCGGCATCAGCCCGGCCAGCGTCGAGCTCATCGAGGCCCACGGCACCGGCACCCGCGCCGGCGACGCCGCGGAGTTCGGCGGCCTGCGCATGGTCTACGACGAGGCCGGCCGCGACGACCGCCAGTGGTGCGCGCTCGGCACGGTGAAGTCGCAGATGGGCCACGCCAAGGCCGCCGCCGGCGCCGCGGGCCTGTTCAAGGCCATCATGGCCGTGCAGCACGGTGTTCTGCCGCCGACCATCAAGATCGACCAGCCCGATCCCAAGCTCAACATCGGCGAGTCGGCCTTCTACCTCAACACCCGCGCCCGCCCCTGGGTGCGCGCCGACGACCACCCCCGGCGGGCCGGCGTCAGCAGCTTCGGTTTTGGCGGCAGCAACTTCCACGTCGTCGTCGAGGAGTACCAGGGCGCGGGCCTCAAGGCCGAGCGGCTCAACACCCGCAGCGCCCACCTCGTCACCCTCCAGGGCCAGACCGGCGCCGAGGTGGCCGCGGCCGCCCTCCGCTTGGCCGACAAGGCCGAGTCCACGCCCGACACCCTGCGCTTCGCCGCCCAGCAGACGGCCCTGACCGCCGATGCCGCCGCGCCGCGTCGCCTCGCGCTGATCGCCGAGAGTGACGCTGATCTCGCGAAGAAGCTGCGGGCCGCCGCCGAGGCCATCGCCAAGGCCCCCGACGCCGCCAACGCCAAGCTCAGCGGCGGCTTCTACGGGGTGGGCGCGCCCGAAGGGGACGTCGGCCTGCTGTTCCCCGGCCAGGGCAGCCAGCACCTGAACATGGGCGCCGAGCTCGCGATGGAGTTCCCGCTGGCCCGCGGCGCCTGGGATCGCGCCGCCAGCCTCGGCCTCCACAGCCACGCGGTGAGCTTCCCCCGCCCGGTGTTCTCCGCCGACGAAGAGGCCGCCCAGCTCAGCACCCTCACCGCCACCGAGAACGCCCAGCCGGCCATCGGCGTCGCGAGCTTGGCCAGCCTGCGCCTGCTGCGCGCGCTGGGCCTCGGCTACAGCGCCGTGGCCGGCCACAGCTTCGGCGAGGTCACGGCCCTGCACGCCGCCGGGGTGCTCAGCGAGGACGACATGCTCCGCGTGTCGGTGGCCCGCGGCGCCGCGATGGCCGCGCAGGCCGCCACCACCCCGGGCGCCATGACGGCCGCCGCCGGCGAGATCGGCGCGGTGCGCGCGGTCATCGAGAAGGCCCAGATTGACGTGGTGGTCGCCAACCACAACCACCCGAGCCAGGTGGTGCTCTCGGGCCCCACCGAGGCCATCGCCGCCGCCGAGGTGGCCCTGCGCGAGGCCGGCGTCTCGGCCCAGCGCCTCGGCGTGAGCACCGCCTTCCACAGCAAGATCGTGGCCGGCGCCACCCACACCTTCGGCGCCGCCTTGGCCGAGGTGCCCTTCGGCGCGCCCGCCCTGCCGGTCTACGCCGACGGCACCGCCGCGCCCTACCCCGCCGATCCCGCCGCCGCGCGCGCCCAGCTCGCCGGACAGCTGGCGGAGCCCGTGCGCTTCGTCGAGCTCGTCGAGGCCATGCACGCCGCCGGGGTGCGCACCTTCGTCGAGGTGGGGCCGAGCACCGTGCTCACCGGCCTCGTGGGGCGCATCCTCAAGGGCAAGCCCCACACCGCCCTCGCCACCGACACCAAGAAGAAGCGCGAGGGCGTGCGGGCCCTGCTCGAGGTGGTCGCCCGCCTGTGGGCCGACGGCCGCGCGCTCGACCTGAGCAAGCTCAACGAGGGCCTGCTGCCCGAGGGTGATCCCGGCGACAAGCCCCGCCCCAAGCACGCCATCGCCATCAACGGCACCAACATCAACAAGCCCTACCCGCCGGCCAACGGCGCCGCCGGCCGCGCCCCGCCCAACCCGGTGAGCGCCCCGGTCGCGCCCGCCGCCAAGGCCGCCGCGCCCGCCGACGCACCCCTGCCGCCCAAGGCCGCCGCGCCCGCCCCGGC
>CANHON010000420.1 GCA_947462115.1 Deltaproteobacteria bacterium
AGCTTCCCTTGGCGGCTCCGCATCAGCCACGAGGGGCTGCGCTCCCTCAAGCTGGAGCGCCCCGGGCGGCGCCTTCGGGTCGATCCGATCGCGCCCATCGACGCCGACGACATCCTGGTCCTCACCGGCTCCTGGCCCGAGCAGCTCGAGGCCGCGGCCGCGCTCGTGCGCAGCGGCGCCCGTCCCGCCGTGGTGGCGGCCCCGGAGGTCTTGGCCTACCTCGCCAGCTTGGGGCCGGTGCAGGCCTTTCCGGGCCCGGTGAGCATCGACGGCCTCGCGATCGAGCTGCAGCCCTACACGCCCATCCCCTGGATGAGCCCGGCCGAGGCGCCGGGAAAGCTGATCAGCGCAGCGGTCCGGCCCGATCGGGCCCTCGCTCGGCTCGGCCGCCGCGCCCGCCTGCCCCGCGCCGCGCCCCGGGCCTTTCAGCTCACCCTCCCCGACGGCGGGCGGCTGGTCTACCTCGGCACGGCCCTGCACTCCGGCACCCCACCCGATTGGTTTGAGAAGATCCGGGCGGAGTGGCGCGCGCCGCAGTGGTTGGTGGTCGGCGTGGACCTCGGGGAGGAGGCCGCAGCCGCCGAGCTCATCCCCCAGATGAACGCCGAGCAGGTGATCTTGACCGATCTGGTCTCGGAGGTGCGCCGCGCGATGGGCCTCAAGATCGGCCTGCTCACCCCCCTCGGCGACACGCTCATCGAGCGTGGGCTGGCGGCCCAGGTTTTGGTCAGCGGCGCTGGCCTGCGCTACGAGCGCGCGCCCGCTGGCGCAGGGGGGCGCTGATGCCCGGGATTGACGTGAGCCGCGCCTTTGTGCCGCTTCGGGTGGTCGTGCTCACCCTCACCGACACCCGGTCGGAGGCCGAGGACCGCTCGGGCGCCTACCTAGTCGAGGCGGTCCAAAACGCTGGGCACCGGCTCATCGCCAAGCGCATCCTCCCAGACGAGCGCGCGCTCATCGAGGCAGAGCTCCGCGCTCACGTCGGGGATCCCGAGGTGGACGTCGTCCTCACCACGGGCGGCACCGGCATCACCCGGCGCGACGTGACCCCCGAGGCGGTCCAGGCGGTGCTCGACAAGGAGCTGCCGGGCTTTGGCGAGCTGTTCCGCGCGCTGAGCGTGCAGAGCGTCGGCACCAGCGCGATCCAGTCGCGGGCCCTCGGCGGGGTGGCTGGACAAACGCTGATCTTCGCGCTGCCGGGCTCGACCGGCGCCTGCCGAGACGCCTGGGAGGGCATCTTGGTGCACCAGCTCGACGCCCGGTACCGTCCCTGCAATTTTGCGGAGCTGCTCCCGCGGCTGTGAGCGCGCCCCGCCGCCCGCGCCGCCCAGCGCGGGATAGGCTGCCGGCGCCTCATCCCCACGCCGCCCGCACCGCCGGGCAGGGAGCCCGCCGTGAACGTCTGGGACACTCTCAAAGGCCACGCCAAGGCCCAATTCCTCGATGTCATCCAGTGGATGGAGGATGACCGCACCACGGTCGTCTACCGCTTCCCGGTGTTCAACCAGGCCATCCAGGACGGCGGCAAGCTGGTCGTCCGCGAGGGGCAGTCGGCGGTCTTCCTCAACGAGGGCAAGCTCTCGGAGTCCTTCGGGCCGGGCACCCACGAGATCTCCACGCGCACCAAGGCGCTGGTGAGCTTCTTCGAGAGCATCAAGTACCAGCTCAACTACCCCTTCAAGGGCGACATCTTCTTCGTCAGCACCCGCCGGTTCACCGAGCAGAAGTGGGGCACGCCCGGCCCCATCCCCATGATGGACCCGCAGATGGGCCCCGTGCGCATCCGGGCCTTCGGCATCTACTCCTGGCGGGTGGTCGATTCGGCGGTGTTCGTCCGCGAGCTGGTCGGCAACATGGGCCTGTTCTCGACCGATGAGATCGAGGGGCAGCTCCGCCGCAAGCTGGTCTCGGCCTTCACCGATACGCTCGGCGAGGCCAAGATGCCGGTGCTGGAGCTGGCCAGCCGCTACATGGACCTCGGCGACGCCATTCGCGAGCGCATGTCGGCCAACCTCACCCGCGACTACGGCATCCAGCTCACCGACTTTGTGGTCGAGAAGATCACCCTGCCGGAAGACGTCGAGAAGATGCTCGACAAGCGCACGAGCATGGGCATCATCGGCGACATGAACGCCTACCGCGCCTTTGAGCAGGCCGGCGCGGTCGGCGGCATGGTGGACGCCGCCAAGCTCGCGGCCGCCAACCCGAGCTCCGGCGGAAACCCCATGATGAACGCCGGCATGGGCCTCGCGATGGGCCAGATGTTCGGCCAGTCGATGGGGCCCGGCATGGCGCAGCCGGGCATGGCGCAGCCGGGCATGGTGCAGCAGCCCCACATGGGCCAGCCCGGCGGCCACTTCTACGGCAACCAGCCCCTCCCGGCCGCCCCGCCGCCGCCGCCGCCCTCGCTCATCTTCCACTACAGCGGGCCCGCTGGCCAAGCGCAGCTGTCCCCGGCCGACGTGGCCGCGCGGGTGGCGGCCGATCGCGCGGGCAACCACATGGTCTGGGCCGCGGGCTTCCCGGCCTGGAAGCGGTGGAATGAGGTGCACGAGATCGTCGCCTTGGTCCCGCCTGCCGCGCCGCCGCCCCCGCCTGCCCCGCCGGCGGACGTTCGGTTCCACTACCACGGCGCCGCCGGCCAGCTCGAGCTGAGCGCGGTGGAGGTCAAGGCCCGCCTGATGGCCGATCCGGGCGGCCGTCACCTCGTCTGGCGTCAGGGCATGGCCGGCTGGACCGAGGCCCGAGAGGTGCCCGAGGTGATCAACGCCGGCGGTGGCATGGCGCCGCCGCCGCCCCCGCCGCCGATGTAGCGCCGGAAGGCCTCGGCGGTCGGCGTTCTGGGCTCGCTGAGGCCTCGGGCGCTGGCCGCCGGCTCGGTGTCCCGATCGGGAGGCTGCCCCCGCCGGCCGATCGCGGCGCCGCTCAGCGCTCGGCTTCGCCGTAGGTGGGCATGTCCCGCTGGGGCGGGCGGACCTCGACCGCGGTGGGCGGCGGGCCGAGCAGCTCCTCGTTGACCTTGGCCTCGGGCGGCAGGGCCTCGGCCGGCACCGAGCGGATCAGGGTGTCCACCCGCGAATTGATGTCGTTGATCTGCGCCTGGGTGCTCAGCGGGTCGCCGCGCCGGGCGAGCTGGGCCGCCAAGGCTCCGAAGGCGAATTCCAAGGCGAAGGTCTCGTCGGGGTTGACCGAGCGGAGCAGCGGCTCCATCGGCTCAAAGCTCTGCTGGTAGGCCACCAAGACGCGGTCGCGGGCCGCTGGGCGATCGCCGCCCTCCCACAGGCTGCGGGCGTCCTCCAGCGCGCCGCGGATCTCCATGCCGCGGGCGGCCGGGCTCGGACCCTGGAGCGGCGCCGCTGGGGCGGGCGCGATCGGGCTCAACGCGGTCGGGGCGGGCTCGGGCGCGCAGCCCTGAGCGGCCACGGCCAGCGCCAACAGCAGGCCGGAGGCTGCACCCGAGCGGGTGGCCCCTGCGGAGATCGACCGGCGGTGCTGCGGCCGCGGCCAGCGCGGCGTCAGGATCCTCTGCATGGCCGCCACTTAGCCTGCGAGATGGGGCCGCCGCATCTTGACCCAGCCCCTTTGTGCATATGCTTAGCGCACCAACGAACCGGCGAGCGACCGGAGGCCAAGGACAGACCCGAGGGGACACACCCGCGGGGAGGTCCGACGCCGCCCGCGTCTGGGGCCCGAGCGCCCGCCCATCCCCTGGAGATCGCGCCATGAACTTTGACCGCTTCACCGTGAAGGCCCGCGAGGCCATCTCCGACGCGCAGAACCTCGCCGGCCGCCAGGGCAACCCGCAGCTCCGCCCCCACCACCTCCTGCTCAGCCTGCTGGAGCAAGACAAAGGCGTGGTGGGCTCTCTGCTCAAGCACATCGGCGTGCGCTCCGACGCGCTCAAGCGGGACGCCGCCGCGCTGCTCGATAAGCTCCCCAAGGTCAGCGGCGGCAGCCAAGCCCAGCTCAGCCCCCAGTTCAAAAAGGTGCTGGAGGAGGCCGACAAGGTCGCCCGTGAGCTCGGCGACACCCACATCGCCGGCGAGGTCATGTTCCTCGCCATCGAGCGGGTGGACGACGGCACCCGGCAGCTCCTGCGGGACCACGGCCTCACCAAAGAC
Organism: Deltaproteobacteria bacterium; assembly: GCA_947462115.1. GTDB lineage: Bacteria > Myxococcota_A > UBA796 > UBA796 > UBA2385 > JAEUKK01. Next base: position 4,122 of record CANHON010000420.1, read on the forward strand.
ACGCTGATCAGC
>CANHON010000421.1 GCA_947462115.1 Deltaproteobacteria bacterium
GATTTGTATGAATATCATGGATGTAGACGCTTCGCACCCCGCGGCCAGCCCCGCGCAGCCCGCGCCCGGCGGGCCCCCGGCGGTGGCGCAGGTGGCGGGGTTGGTCCCCGCGCCGCCCGAGGCGGCGGGTGCAGCGGCGGAGGCGCCAGGCGAGGCGGCGGGCGAGGTACTGGAGGCCCGCTGCGAGGAGGTGCGCGCCCACCTGGTCGCGGCCCGCGGCGGCGCGCCCTTCTTGTCGGGGGCCGATGGGCGCCTGCTGCTGCGGTGGGTCGAGGGCGGAGTGCCCTTGCCGGCGATCTTGTCGGCCATTGACGCGGCGGTTGAGCGCCGCCGCCGCCGGCCGGTGCGCGGGCGGCTCAGCCTCAGCGCCTGCGGAAAAGAGCTGGAGCGGTGGACCGCCCGGGCCGCCCCCAGCGATGCGGCTCCGGCGGCTCCGGCCGAGCCCCTCGCGGCCAAAGGCGCGCTGACCGGCTACCTCGCCGAGGTGGCCGCGCTCCAGCCCGGTCCGCCCTTCGGCCCCACCCACGCCCGCTTGGTGGAGGAGCTCAGCGAGAGCGCTGATCTGGAGGCCATTGAGGAGGCGGCTGCCGCGGCGATGCGGGCGATCCGGCGCTTCCATGAGGGCTGCTGGGAGGCCCTGGCCGAGGGCCGGGCGGCGCTGCTCACCGAGGCCGAGGCGGGCTTTGAGCCGCTGCGCTCGGCGCTCTCGCCCACCACCTTCGCCGAGCTCGTCGAGTCCGCGGCCCGCGACCAGGTCCGGGCCCGCTTCCCCACCCTCAGCGCGCGGGAGGTCTGGGACCGCCTGCAGCCTGGTGCCGCCGCATGAAGCCCCTGCTCCCCCTCGCCGATCTGCCCGCCGCCGCCGCGCCCGCTCCCCACTGCCCGGAGTGCCGCGCGGAGGGCTATGTGATTGAAGCAGCCGGCGACTGGACGGAGGCCAGGGTGTGCCGCTGCGTGCCCGCCTGCGAGCGCTGCGGTGGGCTCGGCCAGGTGAACGCCCTGGTGGACGGTGTTCCGCGCTCTGGGCGCTGCGCCTGCCAGCGCATCCCCGATCGGGTGGCCCGCTTCAACCTCGCGCGCATCCCCGCCCGCTTCGCCAGCGCGACCCTGTCCACCTTCATGACCGGCGCGATGACCCTCGGCGAGCCGAAGAAGCAGGTGGCGGCGGCCGAGGCCATGCGCTGGCTCGGCAGCTGGCGGCCCGGCGAACATGGGCGGGGTCTCGTGCTCCACGGCCTCGTCGGGCGCGGAAAGACCCACCTGCTCATCGCTCTGCTGCGGGAGCTCGTGTTCAAGCACGCAGTCAGTGTCCGCTTCATCGAGTTCTCCCGCCTGCTCGCCACCCTGCGCGAGGGCTACTCGGAGGGGCGCTCCGACTCGCCGGTGCTGCGCGAGCTGGCCACGGTCGAGGTGCTGGCCATCGACGAGCTCGGCAAGGGCCGGCTCACCGACTGGGAGCTGCAGGTCATCGATGACGTCATCAGCCGTCGCTACAACAGCAGCGCGGTCACCTTGGGCACCACCAACTTTCGGCCGGGGGCCGCCACCGGGGCCGCGCCGCCCAACGCCGCGATGATCGACCAGAACCCCCAGACTTTGGGGGATCGGGTGGGCGACCGGGTCTACTCCCGCCTGCGCGAGATGGCCGACTTCATCGAGGTGGGCGGCGGTGACTGCCGCGAGCTGCTCCGGGCGCTCGGCCGCTAAAGCCGGGGGGCCGCGCGGGCTCAGCCTTCGCCGTCGGCCGCGGCGGCGGGCGGTGCCTCGTCGCCTTTGTCCTTGATCTCGCGCTCGTCTGGGTCCGGGGAGCCCTCGGCCCCGTCCGCGGGGGTCCGACCGCGCTCGTCCAAGAACCAGGGCATCTCGTCCCGCACGCGCCCCGGCGGGGTGATGCGCAGGGCGTTGTCGCGGGCCTCTTCGGCGGCGCGGCGGGCCCAGGCCCGGCTCGGGTCGATGCGCAGGGCGTCGCGGTAGCGGGCGTAGGCGCCCTCCCAGTCGTGGGCGGCGGCCGCGGCCTCGGCTTCGGCCACGAGGGTGTCGGCGAGGGGGCCCACCGCCGCGGCGATCCCGGGGGCGTGGCGGTCCTCGCGCCGGGCCAAGGCGAGCAGGCGCACCTTCTGGTCCCGGTCCTCGGTCGCGGCGGCGCTGGCCACATAGCAGTCGGCCAGGGCGCTGCGGGTCGCCCGGGTGCCGTCGGCGATCCAGTCAAGCTGGTCGAGGACGTGCCGGCTGGCGTCTTTCCAGCGCTGCCAGCCCGCGGCGCAGTCCCCGGCGGCGAGCAGCGCCAGGGCCTCGGCGCGCCGGCGATCGGCGGTCTGCTGGGCCGCGGCGGGGCTGACCACCGCGATCTCCAGCCCGCTGAGGAAGGCGCCCGGCAAAAAGGCGCCGGGGCCGCGATCGGGGAGCGGGCGCGGGGCGAGGACCCCGTCCACGACCTGGGTCTCGGGGGCTTCGGCCAGGACCGCCCCGGTGGCGGTGTCGATGAGCGCGATGCCGAGGCGGTAGCGGCCAGCGGGAAGGTCGGCGGGGATGGGCAGCCGCAGCTTGCTCTCGACCTGCTCCGCGAGGCCCCACTTGGTGCTCGGGTACCAGCCGTAGCCCGTGGGGTAGCTCTGGCTCGTGCGGTGACCGGCCCCGTCGTCCATAAAGACCAGCACGCTAAAGTCGGTCTTTCGCAGCCCCGCCTTCCACAGCGTCTCGACGAAGAGCTCGCCGCCCGGCGCGACCTCGGGGGCCGGCGCGGCCACCCGCAGCAGCTGCACGCCGCCCTCGAAGCGCACGGGCACGGGATCGGGCGTGGGGCCATCGCCGCCGCGGAACACGAAGGTGTCCTTGCGGACGTGATTCCCGACGTGGGTGGATCGGCCGCCGATCAGGTAGGGGTCGATCTCGATGTACTGGTCGCGCCAGCCCTTGAGCTGCGGGATCTTCGAGCTGGTCGCCCAGCCGCCGTGCATGTGCGCCATGTCGGGCACGCGCTCGCTCATCAGGTACTGCTGCAGGAACTTCCGGTTGAAGTCGCTGTGGCGGGCCATGGGCACGTCCACGAGGCCGGCGATGTCCACGATCTCCCAGCCCGAGTACAGGAGGTGGGCGCCCATATCGACGTCCAGCAGCGTGATGTGGTCAAGGTCGAGGCGCCGCTGGGCCCAGGCCATGTACTCGACCCGCCGGTGCACGTCGCGCACGCCGGTGTCGGGGGCGAGGCCGTGGCCGACCGCGTGGCGCAGCTCGTTCGCCCCGAAGGCGCCGATGGACAGCAGCACCACCGCGAGGCGCAGGCGCTCGCCGAGCAGGCCCGGGCGGCCCCGCAGCGGGGCGAGGACCCGGTCGTAGAGCTCGCCGAGACCGACGGTCAGCAGCACAAACAGGGGCACCGAGATGAGGTTGATCCACCGGTGGCCCTTCATCCAGTCGCCGCCGGAGTAGAGCGCGAAGAAGCCGCCAAAACAGCCCATGGCCCACAGCAGCCCGCGGGCGCGCCAGCCGGTGGTGCCCAGCGAGGCGAGGCCCAGCAGGCCGAGCGCTCCGGCGATCGACCAGGCCCGCAGCTTCATCCAGTCGCGGGTGATGGGGCGCAGCGCGGCGGTCAGCCCGTCGATGTCGAGGGCGTCGAGGCCGGCTTTGCCGTCCCACAGCACCGTCACCCCGAGGAAGGCGCTGAGCGCCACCGTCAGGGCCAGGGCGAAGCGCCGCTTGCCGGCGGCCGCGAGGGCGAAGGCCGGGAACAAGAAGCCGACCGCGTGCTCCAAAAGGTAGCGCTGCAGGTACTTCCAGCCGCCGGTGTCGAAGGCATAGGGCTTGAAGGTCGTGCCCTTGCCGAGCTTGGCGTAGTAGGTGTTGGGGAAAGGCCAGGCGAAGTAGCTGATCCGAATGGCATTGTACGCGGCCCACGGCAGGGCCAAGGCGAGCCCAAAACCGATCAGCGGGCGGAGGCGGCGGGTGGCCGCCGCGTCGAGCAGCAGCGCAAAGCCGGCGATGAAGGCGTAGGCGAGGCCCTCGGGGCGCGTGGCGCTCAGGCCGAAGAACAGCAGGCCCGACCAGGGGCGGGCGCCACCCTCCCGCAGCTCGTGGAGCAGGCGGGCGCTGCCGCTGGCCAACAGCAAGCAGAACAGGCTGTTTTCGAGGCCCGA
>CANHON010000422.1 GCA_947462115.1 Deltaproteobacteria bacterium
CAACGGAGAGCTCGGCCCCCTCAACCTGGAGACGATGTGGCACGGCCGGCCCTGCACCCCGAGGGAGCGGGTGCAGGCCACGCTGAAGGACGCCGGGGAGCACCTTCGGCTCATCGTCGACGCCACCTTCCACGGCGACAACCGCCCCGTGGCCGAGCCCGGCTCCACCGACCGCCTGTGGGAGCACGAGGTGGTGGAGCTGTTCATCCGCGGCGGCGACGGGAGCTACTTGGAGATCGAGGTGGGGCCCTTCGGCCACTACCTCGCGCTGTCGCTCCGCGGCCCGCGGGACGTGGTGTGGCAAGGCCGGGAGCTGCGCTGCCGCACCGCCATCACCCGCGATCTGTGGAGCGCCGACCTGTGGATCCCCCGGGCCTGGCTGCCGCCGGCCCCCCACGCGCTCAACCTCTGCGCGATCCACGGCGCAAGGCGACCCGCGGGGCCCCAGGGGGACGGGCGACGCTACCTCAGCCTCGTGGCGCTGCCGGGCAAGGCCCCCGACTTCCACCAGCCCGACCGCTTCGTCGCCGTTGAGCTACCCTAAACAACGTCAGATACGACGTTTTGGGGACACCGCCGCGACGACGGTGGTCGCCTCGGTCGGCTGCTCCCCGCCGCCCTCCTGCTCCTCGCGCCGCAGGCTCATCTCGCGGATCTGCAGCTTGAACACTGCGGCTTGCAGATCGCGCTGAAGGGCGGCGGTCGGCTCCAAGAAGCGGCAGCCGTGGATGAGGGTGCCGTCGGGTCCGTCCCGGACGTGCACCACCTCGCCGACCAGCTCGTCGCGGGCGGTCCCAGCCAGCGGGAGGCGCAGGCGCAGCACCTGGGCGACCTCTTGGGCCTGGTCCTCCGGAAGGCGCACCGCCACGCCCGAGGCCGACAGATCCACCATGATGGCGGGGATGGACTGCCCGGTCCGGGGCCGACGGTCCGCGAGCCCGCGCAGGGGCACGACGATGCCCTCTCCGAGGAAGGTCACCCGGAAGTTCTGACGAGCGTTCTCTCGCTCCTCCAGCGCGTCTGGGGCCGAGAGCACCACGTGCATGGCCCCGCCCTCCTCCTCCCCGACGCCCACGATGTGGCTGCGGAAGGAGTAGACGACCTTCTCCTGGGTGACCTCGACCTGGACCCGCAGGCCCGCCGACAGCGCAGCGGGCACGGCCGCGCCGAGCCGCACCGAGAGCCCCTCGTCCACCACCATGAGGCTGGCGCCCCGGGCGCTGAACAGCTCGACGCCGAGGTTGGCGATGCGCACCTGCTGCACGGCCCCCGACAGCTTGTCGAGGTGGGGGTAGCGCTCGCGCAGGGCCGCAACGCCGGGCCGGGCGTCGGCGATCACCCGCCAGAGCGCCTGCACCACCTCGGGCGGCTGCGGGCAGATGACCCGCCGTTCGTGCGCGCCCTGCACGAGGCGGATGGTGTGGTCCCCTTCGATGCCCGACCGGCTGCGCTCGAAGCGGGCGCCCTCGATCAGCCAACGGTGCTCGGGGAGCTCGTCGGCCGGCACGAACAGCAGCCCGGTCGTCAGCAGGATCAGCCAGCCCCGGCGAAGCGCCCGGCCGTCCTGAGACACCACCGCCACGCCGTCCAGGGCCCTCCCCACCGCGAAGGCGTCGCTGTGGTCGGCCAAGACGGCCGCGAGGCTCCGATCGGTGAGCCGGAGCCGCGAGTCGAGCGCGCGGTGCTTGACCCCGCCCCAGGCCGCCGACAGGCTGGCGCCGCGGCCGCTCATCAGCTGGGCCAGGGCGTCGGGGCTCAGCCCGCCATGGGACAGGATCAGCTCGACGGGATCGCCCTGGTGGAGGCTAAAGCGCAGCGTGGGCTCGTTGGTGCCGGAGACCTCCGCCGAGAGCAGGGCGCCGGGCTCGATGCTGCGGTAGCCGTGGGCGGCCAAGGCCGAACCGAGGGTGCGATCGACGAAAAAGACGCCCGGCGGACCGATCGAGAGGAAGCCCGCGTGGTTCATCGGCGAGGCCACCCAGGTCACCGCGCCGCTCCACCACGGCGGCACCACCGCGCTCGGCGCCCGATCGCCCTCGAAGCCCATCGCCCGCAAGCAGACGTAAACGGCGCCCACGAGGCTGCCCTCGAGCCGAAGCTCCTGGCCCTTGCTGCCGCGCAGCGTCAGCGCGGCGCCCTCCGGCATGCGCTCGACGCCCACCAGCTCGGAGAGCGGGAGGTTCAGCTCGGCGTCAAAAGCGCCGCCGCTGCCCCGCCCGCTGGGCCGGAACCGCAGGGTGCTGGTGCCGAGGCGCAGGTCGCCCGCCACGCCGAGCCCGGCGCCGACGCGCCGCACCGCGCCGTTGAGCACCTCCAGATCGGGGCCCAGATCTTCGACGCCGGTCCGCTCGCGGGCTTGGAGCAGGCTGTAGAGGCGGCCCGCGCCTTTGCCGGTCATGCGGCGGCTCTGGCCGTCCGCCGTAACGATCACCGTGGTGGAGTTCGGCCGACCCTCGACCTTGAGGCCCTCGGAGAGCCGCATGACGAAGGTGGCCGCGCCCGCCATGCGCTCGAGCGCGCTGGTCGGCTCTCCGACGAGGGCGTCGCCTTGAAGGGTCACCCGCGCGCGCCAGCCGATCGGCCCCCACAGCACGAGCAGAGGCTCGTCAAACTCGACGGGGGCGTCGTCTTCAGCGGCGTCGAGCATCCTAAAACCACCCAATATCAAACATCTAAACGACTAAGAGTGCGGCGCCGACGCTCGGGCCGCGCCGTTCATCGGCGGCCGTTGCTCAGGCGCCGCTGCCGCCGCCGAAGCGAGTCGTCCTCGGGCTCTTCGGCGAGGCCCTCGTCCACGACGGCGAGCGCGGCGTCGCGGCCCTCGAGGCGCTCCAGGGCCGTGGCCATGCCCAGGCGGGCCGTGCGGGCGGCGTCGCCCTCTGCGCCGGCCTGAAGGGCGCGGGCGTAGGCCTCGTAGGCGGCGGCGGGCTGGGCGTCGAGCTGGAGCCGGCCGATGTGGATCTGGGCCTCGGCCGCCACCGAGGGCACCACGGCCGCCTCGGCGTAGAGGGCCACCAGGGCCGCGGGGTCGAGCTGCGCCCGGGCCTCTTCGAGCACCGCGGCCTCGAGCAGCAGCGCGCCGCGACGATCGGCGCCCGGGGCGGCGTTGGCGGCCGCGACGAGCAGCGCGGCGGCGCCGCTGCCGTCCCCTACGCGCGGGGCGAGGGCGGCCCGCAAGGTCAAAACATCGCTGCGCAGGTCATCTTGGGGATCGAGGGCGAGGACGCGCTGGGCCAGGGCGTCGGCGCGCTCCGGCGCGTCCAGCTCGACCGCGGAGATCTGCGCGGCCCGCCACAGGGCCGCCCGACGGTTGTCTTCTCCCGCCCAGGGAGACTCGGAGAGCTCCAGCCAGGCCTCGACCGCCGCTGCCGGCTCACCCGCCGCCACGAGGCTGCTGGGCGCGTCGAGGGCCACCGGAGACCAGGGCCCCATCCAGGCGATCACCGCCGCCACCAGCACCCCCACCGTCACCCCGCCGAGCAGCATCAGCGAGCGCAGCTCCACTGGCACCCGGGACCCCGACCGCTTCTGGCCTTGTTCGCCGCGTTTGGCCGGGCCTTGAGCGGGGCCCTGGGCGGGACGGGAGCGGGGCGGGAGGGGGCGGGTCATTCAGAACTCCAGGGCGACCGTGGAACGCTACCCCGCGGCGGGTGAATCGATCAAGTCAAAGCCTGTCTCGGGGGCCGCGCCGCCGGGCCGAGGGGCGATCGGCGGGATCAGCGCCCTCCCCGCTCGCGCGGGCGGGCACCGGCCCGCAAACCCCAACCACACGTGGCCCTTCCCGCACCGGCTGTGACCCGGCGCAGAAAAAAACTCAGCGCCGGACGGTCGGGGCCTCCTCGTCCCCTTCGGGATCGCCGTCGTCGTCGCCGGCCGCCGGGTCCTCGCCGAGGGCGGGCTCCAGGTCGAGCAGGTGGGCCGCGGTCTCGGCTTCGTCCACCGCGCTCCGGCCGACCCCCGGATCACCGTCGGCCTCGGGGTCTCGCTCGGCCTCGGGGTCTCGCTCCGCTTCTTCGGGCTCGGCGGCGCGGGCGATCGACACCACCCGCTCGCCATCGGCCAGCTTCATCACCTTCACGCCGTGGGAGGCGCGGCTGTACTCGTTGATGGTCGAGACCTTGGTCTTGAGCAC
>CANHON010000423.1 GCA_947462115.1 Deltaproteobacteria bacterium
AGGAAGCTCGTGACCTCCTTCTCGGTCTGCCGGCGGATGATCGCGCTGGGGATGGGCGCGTGGGGTACGGTCATCACCTGATAGACGAGCCGGCTCTGGGTGGGGCTCACCGTCTGCACCACGAAGGAGGCGCGGTGGGCCTTGATGCTGTCGCTGCGGACGAGCGTGGTCTCGCCGCCGGCCGCCGTGCGGCAGTGTTTGCCCTCCCAGGACACGTTGAGGATGGGGTTGGGCACGGTCCAGGTGAACAGGGCGCAGCTGCCCTGCTGGGCCCCCGCGGCGATCCGGGCGCTGCTGCCCGAGGCCGCCAAGGTCCGCACCGGGTCGCGCACGAGGCTGATCACCGCGTCGGCCGGGGCGCTGATCTCCACCCGGCCCTCGATGGTGATGCCGTCCGGCAGCGACGACACCGCAGGAGGCGGCGAGGCGACGGCCGGGGCCCCGGTCAGGAGCGCGGTCAGGAGCGCGGTCAGCCCCGAGGCGATGATCAAGCGGAGGTTCGGGAAGCGGCGGAGCATGGGCACCTCGACCGGCCGACCATCGCACAGGCGGACCGCGGCCGCCCCGCGGATCCCGAACGCGGGCCCAAAATCGAACGCGGGAGGCGCGCGGGGGCCCAAATTCGGACGCCTGAGAAGATTGGCCCAACTGGGGCATCGAACTCCTCCGGCTTCACCCGTACGGTGAAGTACCATCCCCCCGGGCGCCCCAACCGTGGGCCCGCGCGGGGGTGCTGGAGCGGGGGGAGCGATGCAGTCCACATGGGCCTGGGACGACGAGGAGCACAGCGATCTGCACGCGCTGGAGGCCTTGGAGTTCGACTGCCCGAGCATGGCGGGGGGCGCCACCTTGGCGGGCCACCCCATTGATCCCGGGCACGTCTTGGTGATCGCCCGGGGCGCGCGGCGGGCCTTGGCGCGGGTGGTCCTGCGGCCGGGCGAGCCCAAGTGCGGCGGCCTCGCGCTGCATGTTTTTGACGCGCAGGGGATCGGCCGAGAGGAGCCCGGCCCGCTGCTGCTCAGCCTCGCCGAGCTCAGCGTCATGGACCTGCGCTGGCCCAGCGCCCACGAGGTGCGCTGCTTGCTGAGCGCCGAGACCGCCGCCTTGCTCTGACCGAGCTGCCGGTCGCCCGATCGGGCTGGATCAGACCCGCGCGCTGATCTCCCGGAGCAAGGGGTCGAATTCCTCGGGCCCAAGGCGGCCGCGCAGCTCGGCGAGCCGGGCCTTGATGAGGTTGACCGAGGGCTCGTGGGCCCGCTCGCGCAGCACCCGGGCGGTGCGCAGCAGGATGGCCACCGCCGCCGACCAAGCCCCGCGCTCGACGAGGCTGGTCGCCCAGGACATCGCCCCGTCGGCGACGCCGAGCCAGTTCCCCCGGCGCTCGGCCGCCCCGAGGACCCGGCGGGCGCTGCGCTCGGCCCCCTCCCAGTCCGCGGCTTCGAGCTGAACAGCGCACAGCACGCTGCCTTGAGCGACCAGCGTCAGATCATCGCCCAGCGCGTCGGCGGCCTCCACCGCCCGCTGCAGGGGGGCCAGCGCCTCGGCCGGCAGGCCCGCCTCGATGAGCAGATCGCCGAGCATGGCGTCCACGAGGCAGCTCGCGACGTTGTCGTCGTGGGTGGCGGCGAGCGCTGCCGCCCGCTCCACCTCGGCCCGCGCCCGGGTGGCGTCGCCGCCCTCCAAGTGGAGCTCGGCGAGGCTCAGGTGCAGCTCCAGCCGGTCGTGGTCGCGGCCCGGGCTCGGGGCGGCGGCCAAGGCGGCCTCGAGCAGCGCCCGCCGCGCGCCGCCTTGCTCGTCCACGAGCACGCTGGCGGCGGTGATCTGCTGCTCCGCCCGCGCCATGGACCAGCCCTCGGGCGGGGCGCCGAGGGCCTCGAGGCGGGCCTCGGCCTGGGCCGGATGACCCGCCCGCGCCAAGGCCCGGGCGGCCTGAAACCGAAGCACCATGGCGCGCTCTTCGAGGCCGGCCTGGGCATAGGCCCGCGCGGCCTCGGCGAGCTGGCGGGCGGCGTCGGGGCGGCCGTCCTGCAGGGCCAAGGCGCCGCCGAGGGCCAATAAGTGGGCTTCGAGGGTCGGATCGGGCCGAAGCGCCACCGCCGTGGCCAGCCGGGGCAAGGCCCGGAGCACCTCCCGGCGGGCGGCGCCGAGCAGCGGGAGGGCCAACAGCTGCTCGGCCAAGGCCGCGGGCTCAAGCTCGGCGAGGTTCAGCAAACGGAGCTCCTGGGCGCGCGCCGGTCCGCGGCGGCCCCGCGGCGGGCCTATCCCCCGGCGGGCCGGAGCTCGGCGTCCATGGCGCCGGCGATGGTGGAGAAGGCCCAGTCCCGCAGGTCCACCACCCCCTCACGGGCGGACATGAGCCCGCGCAGAGCGCCCTCTATCGCATCAAAGTCAACGTCCTCCCTCGGGGTGCCCGGCAGGCGCTCCAGCACCCGGCCGGCGCGGAGCACGCCGCGGGCGAGCTGGACCAGGGCGCGGTCGGCCGTGACCAGCGCGCCGCGCACCGGGGCCTCGGGCCGCACCAGCCACACGGCGTAGGCGGCGGCCGCCAGCTCCACATGGGCCCGCCCGACGGCGTTCATGAGGTAGCGGGCGGCGTGGGTCGCCGGGGCCACCACCTCGGCGGCCACCAGCGCGGCGGCCTCGGCGTCGGCGCTGCCCCCGGTGTACTCCGCCAAAATAGCGTCGAACTCATCCATCTCGACGTTGTCGTCCAGGATGGGGTCGGCGGAGTCGAGGTCGATGGTGGGCACCACCGGCAGGTAGACCTCAGGCACGATGCGCTGCAGGGCCCGCCCGCCCAGCACCGAAGGATCGGGGTGACGGGCGTTCTCCGGCGGCGGCTCGCCGAGCAGGGCGTCGAAGATCAGGGGCGCGTGCAGGCTGCCGCGGCCGGCCATCGGGCGGGCGACCTCGACCGCGGCGGGCCAGGCGTCGAAGGCCAAGGCGAGCCCGACGGCCCGGTCGGTGCGCTCCCCGCCGCCCTCCAGGGCCTCGGCGCAGACCGCGAGGTTGGCCAAGCGGGCAGCGGCGCCGGAGAAGCCCCCGCAGGCCGGCGACAAGGTGGCGGTGGCGAGGCCCAGCGCCCGACCGAGGCCCCGGGCCCGGCGGTGCTCGGCCGAGACCGCCAAGAACCGGCCGATCTCCGTGGGGCGGTTGATGGGGTCGAGCACGCCCGCCCGGTCCACCAGGGCCTCGGGGTCGACGGCGTGGCGCCCGAGCGACAGCGGGTCCTGGAGGGCGGCCTCGACCGCGAGGTAGACCGCGTCGCCCTCCCGCAGCTCGTCGGGGCGCACCGGCGTGCCGAGCAGGGCCCAGTCGATGGGCGAGAGCTCGTCGGCCGACAGCTGCGCGGGGTCCGCCTCCGCCTCGCCGCCTTCGCCGTCCTCATCGGGGCTCTGGAGGGTGCGCCGGGGCGAGGGGGCGAGGCGGCCGCTGCGGGTGGGCGCGTTGGGATCATCGTCGTCATCGTCGCCCCCGAACAGCTTGCCCACGTCCCAGGGGTTCGCCCCGCCGCCGCCGCCGCCGTCGTTGGGGGCGCCGGGCACGCCGGCCCCGCCGCCGCCACCGCCGAAGGCCGGGCCCTCAAAGTCGAGGTCCATGTCCAGGTCTTCGTCCAGATCGACGATCTCCTCGACCTGCTCCTCCTGCTCTTGGGCGGCGGTCTCGACCTCGGCGCCCTGCCCGGCTTTGTTGTTGAGGATGTTGGCCAGCGCAGCGTTCCCGAGCTGGGCGCCCACCCGGCTCGCGGTCTCGGTGCTGAGCTCCTGGCCCTCTTCGACCTGCTCCAGCTGCTGATCCGGCTGCTGGACCTCGGGCGCGGCCTTGTCGGGGCCGGTCTGCTGCTGGATCCGCCGGGTCTCGTAGCCGCTGTTCCCCACGCCGCACCTCGTTCACCGCACCGCGGGCCCCGCGCGGCCCGAAGCACCCGAAGGGCGCGCCGCCGACCGCTCGGCCGGGCCCGTCCACCGCGCCGCGCGGAGCGGGCCCCCTCCGCCGCCTATCGCGCGGTGGCGCCGGGCCGCCGCCGCCCGACCGGCTCCGACCTGATAGGGTGCACTCCCCAAGCCCCGCCGCCGGCGCCGCAGCGCCCCCCGGCGACCCGCCCGCGACGCCGCCGCCCGCACCCGCCGG
>CANHON010000424.1 GCA_947462115.1 Deltaproteobacteria bacterium
CAACGGTCACCGAGTCGCCGTGTTGAAAGCCCGCCGGCGTGGGCGCGCTGGGCTCGAAGGGCGGGCTGAACGGGCCGAGGGCCGCGCGCGCGCTCGGGTCGCAGGCGGGCAGCGGCCGCGCTTCGAGGCCGGGCTGCGCCACGGGGGCCGAGTCTAGGTTGGCGTCGGCTGCGCTGTCTTCGACGCTCGCGGCGCCGGGGGGCGCCGGCTTGTGTTCGCCGCAGGCCAGGCCCAGCGCGCAGCAGAGGCCGCCGAGGACGCGATGATGGGGGGCGTTGAACGGACGCATCCACGCTCCAGGGGGGGCGGTGAGCGTAGCACGCGCGCCGCAGCGCCGGCCAGCCGACCGCGGCCTCCGGCGGCGCGTCAGCCCCCACCGCCGCGGTTATTCGGGCGGGTGCCCCGACCTGCGCCACCCTTGACCGTCCCACCGCCCGCCGCCGACGGGCCCGCGGGCGCCGCTTCGCCCGGCGGCTGGCCCAGCCCCCGCGGCGATGCTCCGCTCAGCGGCACCTTCTGGGCGCCGGGGGCCGAGCCCAGCGGGGCCGACTTTGACGTGCCCGAGGGGCAGCGCTTCGTCGAGGGCGGGCTGCTGGGCCGCGGCGGCATGGGCCAGGTGCGGGCGGTCAGCGACCGGCGCCTGCAGCGCGATGTCGCCGAGAAGTGCCTGCTGTACGTTAGCCCCGAGGGTGAGGCGCGCCTCGTGCGCGAGGCCCGGGTGACGGCCCGCCTCGAGCACCCCGGGGTGGTGCCGGTCTACGACGCCGGCCGCGACGCCCAAGGCCGCCTCTGCTACCGCATGCGCCGGGTGACCGGCCGCAGCCTGCACGCCGCCCTGCGCGCCGCCGGCGACGGGCCCGCCCGCCTTCGCCTGCTGCGGCCGCTGCTCGACGCCTGCCGCGCGGTCGCCTACGCCCACGCCCGCGGGGTGGTGCACCGCGACCTCAAGCCCGAGAACATCTTGCTCGGCGAGTTCGGCGAGGCGCTGGTCACCGACTGGGGGCTCGCCTGGGACCCCGACGAGCGCCCGCTGAGCGGCGGCGCCGAGACGCCCCGCCTCACGGCCCAGGGCGCGGTGCTCGGCACCCCCGGCTTCATGGGCCCCGAGCAGGCGGCCGGCGGCGCCCCGCGGCCCGAAGATGACGTGTGGGCGCTCGGTCAGGTGCTGCGCGAGCTGCTCGGTCCGGACGGCCCCGCCGAGCTGCGGGCGGTCGCCGATCAAGCCCAGGCCCCGCTGGCCGGCCGTTACCCCCACGCCGGCGCCTTGGCCGATGAGCTCGAGGCTTGGTTTGAGGGGCGGCGGGTGGCGGCCTACCGCTACAACACCGCCGAGCTGCTGGGCCGGGGCTTGGCCCGCTGGCGCGCCGCGGCGGTGGTCGCGCTGATTGGCGTCTTTGTCATCGTTTTGGGCTCGCTGTGGTCGATGCAGCGGCTGGACGCCGCGGCCGATCGGGCCCGGCGCGCCGAGACCGACGCCAACTTCGCCCGGGCGGCCGCCGATCGACAGCTCGCGGTCGCGCTCGTGCGGCAGGCCCGGGAAGCGGCGCTGCTCGGCCGCCGCCCCGAGGCCGAGGTGCTGGCGGCCCACGCGCTCCGGCTGGGCTCGGGCCCCGAGGCGCGCGGGGTGCTCGCGATGTTCCGACACGTGCCGCGGCCGGAGCGGCGGGGCGCGGTGGCCTTGCCGGCGGGCTGCGTCGCCTTGGCCCTGTCCGAGCGCGGCGGGCGGACGCTGGCCCAGTGTGAGGGCGAGGCCGCCCTGTTCGACGGCAGGGGAGAGGAGCGGTGGCGGCGTCCGCTGCGGGCGGTCTCGGCGGAATTCCTGCACGAAGATCGCGTGGCTGTGGTCGATGTCGTGGGCATGGTGCTGATCATCGCCGACGACGGCACCGTCGAGCTGCGCGCCCACGTCGGCGAAGACCTCACCGAGCTCACCGGCGACCCCGACGGCCGGGCCGTGTGGGTCCACAACCCCGGCTTCGGCCGGTGGGTCTTCGCCGATCGGCCGGAGCCGCTGGGGCTGTTCCTGCCCATCGGCGTGCCCCTGCTCGCCGACCGCTGGCTGTCGCCCGGCGAGAACGCCCGCCTGCGCAGCGATGGCGTCTTTGAAGTGGGCGCCATCGGCGGCCCGGCGACTTTTCAGCGGGCGCTCGGCGCCGAGGTGGGCGAGCTCGGCAGCACGCGCCTCCTCGCCGCCGATCCCGCGGGCCAGCGCTTCGCCGTCGGCACCTGGGACGGCGAGCTGCTCGTCTTTTCCCGCGACCTCGCCGAGCCCCCGCGGCGCCTCGCCCTGGGCCTCGGGCCGGTGGCCGACCTCACCTTCTCGCCCGACGGCGGCCAGGTCGCGGCGGTGGGCGAGCAGGGCCACGCCCGCGTCTATGCCATCGAGGCCGGTCAGCTGAGCCCGGCCTTCCCGGCCGCGGGTCACGCGCGGGTGGCCTTCACCGACACCGCGGAGCTCATCCTCGCCGGTCGGACCATCGAGCGCTGGGCGCTCCCGGCCCGCAGCGCGCCCAACCTGCTCGCCGCCGAAGGGGGCGTGAGCTCGGCCCGCTTCGACCCCGCCGGGGAGGCCCTGGCGGCGGTGGGCTCCTTTGGGCGCGCGCAGGTCTGGTCGGTCGCCGACGGCCAGCGCCGCTTTCGGCGGGACCTGGCCCCTCAAAATGTCATCAAGGACCTCGCTTTCATCGACGGCGGCCGCACGATCTTCGTGCCCAGCGTGGTGGAGGGGCAGCCCACCCTGCTCGACGCCCGCTCCGGCGAGGCGGGCCCAGCGCAGCCGCCGGTCGTCGATCTGCAGCGCCGGGTGGCGCGCTTCGGCCAGGGGCTGGTCGGCTACGGCTGGGGCCCCGGGCCCACCTTCTTCGATCCGCGCAGCGGCCAGGTCGACATTCGCCGCCGCCACGTTCAAGCCCTGCCCCTCGACCTCGGCGCGGCCCCCGAGGGCGACGTGGCGGCGCTGCTGCTGCGAAACGGCGACCTCATGATGCTGTCCGCCGAGCCGCCCAACGCTCCGCCCGCGCTGCGCCTCAACGACCCGTCGGCGCTGGCCGTCGATGTTGGCCTGCACGGCGATGTTCTGGTCGTCGGTTCGCCCTCCGCCCTCCGCATCTTCACGCCCGCCGGCGAGCGCCGCCTCGCCTTGCCGGCCGGCGCCTCCTTGGTCGACCTCGCGCTGGACCCCGCGGGCCGCCGGCTCGCCGTGGGCCTGCGCGGCGGCGGCGCGCTGGTCTACACCGTCGAAGATGGCGCCCTCTACGCCATTTTAGACGCCCACACCGAGCGGGTCGCCAGCCTCGACTGGAGCCCCGACGGCCGCCTGCTCGCCACCGGCTCCTGGGACGACGACGTGCGCCTGTGGGGCATGGACGAGGTGGGCGAGGCCGCAGCGGTGATCACCGAGGTCGAGGCGGCCTGGGGCCTCAGCCTCGAGAGCGCCCTGAGCCGCGGCCGCTGAGGGGCGCCTTCGGCCCCCCGCCTGGGCGTCGCCGGGGCCCGGGCGCCGCGCCGCCTCCGGCGGGCTCGGCCCCCGCCCGGCTCGGTCGCTGAAGCGACCGGGCCTGCGGCCCGCCCCGCGGTCGGCCGGGCGCGGGGCCCGGCATCCTCATCGTCAGGCTCCGTGATCTCGGCGTGGAGCTGCGGCTCGGCGGCAAGCGGGACCTGCTCACCGCCGTGAACCGCTGGGCCACCCCGAGCCTCGGCGCCGCCGCGGCCGGCCAGCTCGCCATCAGCCTGATCGACCTCGTCGAGGGTGCTTTGGCGCGGGCCGGCACCATCGCCATCCCGGGGCTGTCCAAGCTGCACGGCTTCGCTTGGCGGGCCCTGCCGAGCGGCGACGACACCGTCGCGGCGCTCGCCCTGCTCGGCAACCTCCCGCCCGCGCTGGAGGGCTTCACCGACGCCGGCCACCGCCCTGCGGCCTCGCCCTTCTACCGCTTGGAGGCGGTGGATCGCGAGCACTTGCGCCTGATGGAGGCCGTCGCCCACAGCGCGCGGCCGGGCGCTGCGCCGACCATCTCCGGCTGGCGGGCGGCCGACCCCCGCAGCCTGAGCCCCGCCGCGCGCGCCGCCGCCTGTGGGCCGATCGACGAGCGCAGCAATTGGGTGCTGCAGGCCATAGACGGCGAGAAGCTC
>CANHON010000425.1 GCA_947462115.1 Deltaproteobacteria bacterium
GATCCATGGCGGCGGCGGCCGAGCCCCGGTCCCGGGGCTGCACCCGCAGGCCGGCGGCGGCCCGCAGCACGTGGCTCAGTCGACGCAGCCGGGGCGTCTCGATGACCCGGGCGAGGGCGGTGGCGTCCGCGAGGGGGTGGCGTGCGTCTGCGGCCCGCCCCACGTCAATCAGCGCGGCGCCGAGCGCGCAGAGGGCCTCGCACTCGTCTTCGCGGTCGCCGGTGGCCTGGGCGTGGCCGGCGGCCCGCTGAAGGGCGTCTAGGGCGCCGCGCAGGGCGCCGGACAGCAGGGCGGCGCGGGCCTCGGCGAGGCGCTGGGGCATGGGCAGCTGCGCGCCTCGTTCGCGTCGGCGGGCGGCCTCTAGGCGCTCCCGCAGGCCCTCGGGATCCACCGCCCGCTCCAAGGCCGCGTCCTGGAAAAGGGTGGCCGACAGGCTCCACTGACCGTCCGCCTCGCGCGCCAAGCCGCGCTGGCTCAGGCCCTCGAGCGCCCGGCCGACGTCCACCGGCAGCGCCGCGTCTAGGGTGGCCCGGCTGGTCGGCCCCTCCGCCACCGCTAGGGCGCCGAGCACGTCTTGTTCGTCTAGGTCGAGCTCGTCTAGGTGCTCTAAGGCGGCGTCGGGCAGGCCCACCCGCTCCGGGAGGACGAGGGCGCGGTCGTGCACGAGCCGGCTGAGCAAGGGCACGAGCAGGCTGGGCAGGCCGCCCGTCAGGCGCAGCAGGCGCTCGGCCACCCGGGCGGGCTCCACCGTGCGGGGCGCGAGGCCCACGACCGTCCGGCGGAGGTCCGCTAGGCTCAGGGGGGGGAGGGGAATGTCGACAAGGACGGCGCCAGGCAGCATCGGGAGGGCCACCTGCGAGATGACGATGACCGGCGCGGCGCCCGAGAGGGCCTGGAGGGCCGCCGGCCGCTCGGCCTGGGCGCGGATGTGAATGACGGAGATGTTTCGTTTGACGGCATTTTGGGTGAGGAGCTCGGTGATCCAGCCCCGGCCCGAGCCCTGGCTGCCGTTGAGGGTCACGAGCACCCGCTGTCCGTCGGCGGCGAGCTGAAGCGCCCGTGCCGCGGCCAGCACGGCCTCGTTTCGCCCGGCGATCTGCACGCCCTCGGCGCCCTCGGCCCCCAAGGCCACCCGCACCTCGCGCATCGAGGCGAAGCGCTGGGCGGGCGTGCTGGACATGAGGCGCAGCACGAGGCGCTCGAGCTCGTCGGGCACCCCGGGGTCGTAGTGCGAGGGCGGGGCGGGGCTCGCCCGGCCGCGGGTCTCGAAGGGCCGCTGCAGCGTCAACAGGTAGTAGAGGGTTGCGCCGAGGGAGAACTGGTCGGCCCGGGCGTCGATGCGCAGGCCGTCCACCTGCTCGGGGGCGGCGTAGGCCAGGGTGCCCACGAGGGTGCCGACGGCCGTGCGCTCGGCCTCGGGGTCGGCGAGGTCCTTGACCACGCCGAGGTCGGTGAGCACCACCCGGCCGTCCTCGGCGAGCATGACGTTGCTGGGCTTGACGTCGCGGTGCACCAGCTGGAGCTCGTGGAGGGCCTCGAGCGCGCCGGCGAGGGCCACGCCGATGGCCCGACAGCGGGCGTAGCGCTCGGCGGGCGGGCGCTCGTGCAGCTTGGGGGCGAGCACGCGCAGGTCGCTGCCCTCGATGTACTCCATCACCAAGAAGGGCCGGCCGAGGTGCACCCCATGGCCCCGCCAGGCCACCACGCTCGGGTGCCGCACCCGGGCGAGCGCGAGGCACTCCCGCTCAAAGCGCCGCACCAAGGGGGGATGGTCCTGGTCGAGCCACTTGAGGGCCACCGGCTCGCCGTCGGGCGCGCGACACAGGAAGACCGCTGCCATGCCGCCCCGGCCGAGCAGGCGTTCGGGCAGATAGTCGCCAATTTTCGCGGGCAGCGCGGTCACTGAGCCCCCTAAGCTGAGCGGCGGAGCATATGCCATGCGCCCTGTCCGCGCAGCAGAAGTGCGCCGCTTTGGGGATCTTCCCCATGCGCTTGGGCGGCGCGGCGCGCGGCGATGGGCTATTCTGCTGGGTAGGGGGTCTGTCCAGCGCAGCGCGCGGCAGGTGCCCCGTGCGCCCCGCGGCGCTCGATGTCCCGCGGCGCTCAATTTCCCTCGATGGTCGAGATCGGTGCCCTGCGCGCCCTGTGCGCCCCCCTTCGCCCTTCTTGCAATTTGGAGCCTCCATGCCCACCCCGCTCAAGAACCTCCCCCTCAAGGGCCTCCGCGACACCCGCGTGCTGCGCCTCGCCGAGTACGGCATCCACACCCTCGAGCAGCTCGTGGACCTCGACCCCACCGCCTTTTTGCGCACGGCCTCCACTGGCTTTAGCTTGCGCGAGCTGACGCAGGTCATCGAGGGCGGTCGGGCCCTGCTCGCCGCCCCCGAGGCTGCGCCCGCGCCCGAGGCGGCCCCGGCTGAGGCGCCCGCCGCCCCCGCCGCCGCGGCCCCGTCGGTGGCGCCCAGCGCCGCGCCGGCCGCTGCGCCGGTGAACCCCGAGCTCCCGGTGAACCCCGAGATCACCGTGGCGCCCGAGGGCCTCAGCCCGGCGGTGCACGCCGGCACCGAGCTCGCAGCGGTCGAGATCAAGGGCCTCGGCGCGGCCCGCAAGGCCATCCTCGCCGAGCTCGGCTTCACCACCTTCGGCGCCGTCATCGACATGGACCCGGAGCGCGTCATCGGCCGCAAGGGCATCACCCCCCTCGCGGTGATGGAGGTGCAGGCCACCCTCCGGTCGATGATCGAGGCGGCCATCTACGAGGCCCTCCACCCGACGCCCCCCACCTCCCGCGACACGCTGATCGAGGCCGTGGAGATCAAGGGCCTGGGCGCCGCCCGCCTGGCCTCGTTGACCGCGCTGGGGGTCACCACCCTCGGCGGCCTGCTCGACCTGCGCCGCGGCTCCCTCGCCGCGTCGCCGGGCTGGGGCCGGGGCGCCCTGGAGGGCCTCCAGGCCGCCGCCGCCGAGCTGATCGGGGACCGGAGCGCGGTCACCGCCCCGCCTCCCCCCACGCCGGTGGAGGCCGCCCCGGCCGAAGCCGCCCCGGCTGTGGCCGCCCCGGCTGTGGCTGCCCCGGCTGCCGCCGCCCCGGTTGCCGCCGCACCGGTTGTCGCCGCCCCCGCCGAAGCCGCCCCGGGCGAAGCAGAGCCCGCCGCCGAAGTGACCTCAGACACGCTGCTCTCCTCGGTCACCCTGCGCGGCGTCCGCGAGAGCCGGGTCGATCGCTTCGCCCAGATGGGCGTGCTGACGGTCGGCGATCTCGCGGAGATCGACGTCGCCGCCCACGGCCGCGGCAACGGCTGGAGCTACACCTCGCTGACCGACATCAAGAACCACGCCCGCGAGCTGCTCGGCCGCGAGCCGGTCGAGGTGGTCCGCCCGCCGCCGGTCCCGCGCGTGCGGACCAGCGCCGCAGCCCCGGACCTCGCCGCGCCCGCGGTCGTGGAGGTCGCGGAGGTGGTGGAGGTCGCGCCGGTCGCGCCGGTCGTGCCGGTCGCGCCGGTCGTCACGCCCGTCGCCGAGCCCGCTGCCGAGGTCGTCGAGGCCGAGCCCGAGGCCGCGCCCGTGGCGCCGTCGATCAACCAGAACATCACCGCCGACAGTGATCTGCACGCGGTCACGATCAAGCACCTGGGCGAGACCCGCAAGCGCCGCCTCAACGAGCTCGGCGCCGAGACGGTGGGCGACGTCATCGCCATCGACGCCGAGGCCGTGGGCCGCAACGCCGGCTGGTCGGTCAACGCCCTGCGCGCCATCCAAGATGAGCTCCGCGCCATGATTGGCGCGCCCCCGGCGCCCCCGCCGCCGCTGCCCGAGCCCGTGGTCAAGCGCGGCCCCGGTCGCCCGCGCAAGAACCCCTTGCCCTTCCCGCCGGTCGCCGCGCCGGTGGTGGAGCCGGTGGTCGAGGTCGCCCCCGTCGCTGCCCCGGTGGTCGTTGCCCCGGTGGTCGCCGCTCCGGTGGTCGCCACCCCGGCGGTGGTCGCTCCGGTGGTGGTCGCGCCGGTGGTGGTCGCGCCGGTGGTCGAGGCTGCCCCTGTGGTGGTCGCGCCGGCGGTCGCGCCGGTGGTCGAGGCCGCCGATGCCCGCCCGCTCAAGCCCGCCAAGGCCCCGGCCCCCCTCTCCGAGAAGGCC
>CANHON010000426.1 GCA_947462115.1 Deltaproteobacteria bacterium
AGAAGATCACCGACTGCGTGAACACCACCGCCGGCTACGACCCCGCCACCCTCGACACCACCCCCTACGACGTCTGCATGACCTCCTTGCAGGGCCGCATCGACGAGTGCGCCACCAACGGCACCTACGAGGTCGATGGCGCGGTCAACGTGCAGCGCGACTTCGTGAACACCTGCCTCAGCGACGTGGGCAACGAGCTGACCTGCGAGGAGCTGTTCTCGGGCAACCTTCCTACCAGCTGTGTTGGCGCCTTCGTCGATGAGGAGCAGGCCCTGAGCTACGGCACCAGCCTCGCCGAGGTCGGCGCCGGCTTCGCCACCGGCCGCTGAGGACCGACCGAGCGCCCCGCGGGGCCTCGACCACCCGCCCCCCTCGGCCCCGGCCGCGGGGGGTGCTGGTTTTTGGGCGGCCGGGTGCCTTCCGGATGGGGCCTCGAAGGGGGCGGGGGAATGACCAAAATAACGCGCTGAACGCGGCTTAGGCGTAGTTCACGGTGTCCCAAGGGGGGCGACCAGACGCTCTGGAGGCCGCCGGGCTGCGCCTCGATCGCGGCCAGCAAGGCGGCGAAGCGCGGGTGGCTGGCCAGGGCCGAGAGGACCAAGGCCCGCACCGGCTCGGGGATCCGTGCGCACTGCCATGCCCGCTCCTCATCGACGGACCCGCCCGCCGCCGCCACCGCCTTCGCTCCGTACAGCACGGGTCCCAGGCTGTGATCGGCGAAGTGGGCCGTCGCGACGGCGTGCCCAGCCGCCCGGGCGACCGCGATCGCCGTCGGATCCGTGGCCTGTCGCGCGGCGGCGTGCGCGGCGACCGACGCGCGCTGCGCGACCCCCGTCTTGACCTCGCCCCGAGCCCAGGCCCGCCCGATCTCGATCGCGTGTCGCGGCCGGTCATCGGCGCTGTGAAGCGCAAAGAGCGGCAGCAGATGCTCCGCACAGTCCGCAGCCCAGGCCGCGAGGAGCCGATGGTCGGCGAGCTCCAACGGCCCGCCGCGGTGGGCCGCCACGAATCGCCTGTCACGCATCGTGACCTCCGGTGGTGAACGCTGGCTTAGGCGTCGTTCACGGTGTCCCAGGGGGGCGACCAGACGCTCTGGAGGCCGCCGGGCTGCGCCTCGATCGCGGCCAACAAGGCGGCGAAGCGCGGGTGGCTGGCCAGGGTGCCGCTGTCGCCGATGAGCACGAGCAGGCGCCGGGCCCGGCTCAGGGCCACCGTGAGGCGGCGGCCGTCGGCCACAAAACCGAGCTCGCCGTCGTCATTGCTGCGGACGAAGCTGACGATCAGCGCCTCGGTCTCGCGGCCCTGGAAGGCGTTGATCGTGTCCACCTCGACCCCCTGCAGCTCAGGTAGGGCGCGCAGGCGCTGCACCTGGGCCGAGTAGGGGGCGACCACCGCGAAGGCGCCGGGCGACAGGCCCGCGGCCCGCAGCGCCCGGGCGGCCTCGGCCACCAGCCGGGCCTCGCCGAGGTTGTAGAGCGAGAGGCTCAGCGGGTCGCGCAGCTCGGTCATGCCGGCGCCGGCGGTGTCGATGAACACCGCGCCCTGGCCCACAAAGTCCGGGACCGCGCCGGAGAGCCGCTCGCCGATGTGCTGGTCGGCCACCGCGGGGTGCGGGCGGTAGCGCGGGCCGTAGACCGGCTGCACCAGCGCGGCCAAGGCGGCGCTCATGCGGTGCTGCACCTCGAGCATGGGCATGCGCGCGCTGATCTCGACGGGGGCCGCCTGCAGCAGCCGCTCCATCACCGAGGTGGACAGGGGCGCGGCCGGGCCGGTGACCACGGGGCCGAGCTGCATCGGATCACCGATCAGCACCAGCTTCTGAACGACCGGGACGAGGCTGTAGAGGGCCGGCTCCAGCGCCTGGGTGGCCTCATCGACCAGGGCGACGCGGGCCGGCGGCAGGCCCTCGCCGTGCAGCAGGAAGGTGCCGAGCGTCATCGCGATGAGCTGCGCGCCCTCCAGCGTGTCGCGGGTGGCCTGCTCGCTGAGGTGGCGGCGCTCGGCGTGCAGGGCGGTGAGCGCGGCGGAGGGCGTGCCGAGGCGCGCGGCCCGGTCGATCTCCTTCTCGATGGCGGCGATCGCGGCCCCCGCCGCGCTCCGGGCGACCTGCTCGGCCACGGTGAGGTGGCGGGCGGCCGGGCTCACCCGCCAGGGCTTGGCGAGGCGGGCCACCCGCAGGCCAGCGGCGGCGGCGCACAGCGCGAGGTGATCGACGGCGGCGTTGCTGTCGGCGAGGGCCCAGGGGCGCTCCCCCCGGGCGACCAGGGCCGCGAGGCCGGCCACCAAGGTCGTGGTCTTGCCGGTGCCCGGCGGCCCGTGGATGAGGCCCAGGGGTGAGTCGTCGAGGATGACGCGCACAGCGTTATTTTGAGCCTCGTTCAGCTTGGGCAGGGCCGGCGCGGGGCGGGGCGGCTCGGCCGGCGCCGGCGTGGACCGGGGGTCGAGCAGGGCGGCCAGCACCGGGCCCCCGTGGCGGGCCGCGCGCTTGAGGCCCTGCTTCATCCGGGCATAGCCCCGCAGATCGAGGCCAAGGGCCACCCCCACCAGGGCGCCGATGCCCGGCCCGTCTTCGCCGCGCAGCAGCAGAACGCCGACCACCTGCGGATAGAGCTCGACCACCTCCCCCCGGGCGCTGGGCCCGCCGCCGTCGGGCGCCGACAGCACCACCGGATCTCCCCGCTGGATCCCGTCGTGCAAGGTGGCGCCCGGCAAGCGCAGGCTGAGGAGCGTGCGGCCTTGGCTGCGGCCCCGCTCCTCCACCCGCAGGGTCGGCCAGGCCACGCCCAGGGCCACGCGCTCCGACCAGGGCAGGCGGGCGTGTTCGTCGAAAACAGCGCGCTGTGAATCCACCTCGACGTCGATGGCCTCGGCGAAGCGCTCGAGAAGGGCAGCGGGGTCGGCGGGCAGCGCGCTCATGGGCGGTCCTCAACAGTCGGGGGGATCCAGCCGTTCAACCCGCGGCTGGCCAGCCACTCGCGGGCCTCCCAGCGCAGGCGGGTGTCGACCTTGGCGGGCCGCGGCACCGAGAGGGCGCGGCGCTCGCCGCTCTGCGTGGAGAATTCCAGGCCGAGCGCAAACAAAAACAGGCCTTTATCCAGGATGTTGGGCACGCCGGCCGTGTAGAGGCCATCGCCCAGCAGCGGGTGGCCGAGGCCCGCCATGTGCACCCGGAGCTGGTGGGTGCGGCCGGTCTCGGGCCACAGCGAGACCAGCGTCAGCCAGCCCAATTTGCGCGAGGGCACGTGCTGAACCGCCGCCCAGCGCGAGGCCGAGGGCCGGCCGCCCACCGGGGCCTCGACCCGACCCGCGCCCTCCAAGCGGCCGATCACCACCGCCTCGTAGCGCTTGGCCACCCGGCGCTCCTCGAAGTCGGCCCCGAGGCGACGGGCGGCGGTGCGGGTCTTCGCGCAGATCACCAGGCCGGCGGTGCGGTCGTCGAGGCGGTGCACTGGGTGCGGCCGCGGCAGCGCGTCGAAGATCGCGCAGGGGCGCAGGTTGTGGGACAGGGCCGCCACCAGGGTGCGGGGGCCGGGCCCGGAGGTGCGCAGCCCGGCCGGCTTGATCACGACCGCAAGCTCGTCGTCTTCGTAGACCACGGTCAGCGGCAGCGTACTTTTGGGCGCCCGATCGGGCTGGGGCAGCAAGCGCAGCCGATCGCCGGCGACCACCACGCCCGCTTGCTCGACCCACACGTCATTCTGGAGGAGGAGACCGGCGCGGCGCCGCTTGCGGGCGGCCGTGGGGCTGCCCAAGCTCGGGAACAGCAGGGCGGCCACGTAGTCCACCCGCTCCTCGGCCAAGCCCGCGGGCACCACCGCCCACTCGCCCTCGGCGCTGGGCTCGGCCACGTCGAGCCGCTCGTCGAGGCCGGCGGCCTCTTCGGCCAGATCGAGGCCTTCCGCGTCGTCGGGGGCGCGGTCGGACGCGGCGGGCCGGCGGGCCCCGGCTGTGGGTGGGGCTGCGCCCATTTGACCTCCAAACCGCCTGCGCGGTCGCCGCCGCACGTAGCATCAGCGGCCCTCCCCTGTGCCCGGCATCGCCCATGCAGACCGTCGCCCTCCCCGCCGAGCCGAGCCTGCGCCTGAGCCGCGTCGGCCTCGGCTGCTGGACCCTCTCCGGCCG
>CANHON010000427.1 GCA_947462115.1 Deltaproteobacteria bacterium
ACCCACCTCGACGCCAGCCTCGCCGGCTCCCCCCAGTACCTCCCCACCAAGGTCATCTACGCCGACGCCTGGGCTGTGGCCTCTCAGGACAAGGCCGCCTACCAGCGCATGCTGGAGGAGGTCATCGCCGCCGACCCCGGTCAGGACCCTGATTGCAAAGCCGAGAACGTCGCCGCCATAGATCAGGCCAAGAAGCTATTGGCCCAGGCAGACGACCGCTTCGTCAACTGATCGCCGGCCTGGGCCGAAGGCGCCCGACCCGCGGGTTGGGCTCGGCGCGTCGGCCATCCCCCGAGGGCGCACCTCCCCGTTGTTCACTGGAGATCCCATGAAAAACAAGCTTCTTGGTCTTGCCGCAGCGGTCGCCGCAGCGATCATCCTGATGCCCGTCTCGACCTCGCAGGCCGAAGCCCAGTTCGTCATGAACTTCGGCAGCGCGGCCCCGACCGGCACCCCCTGGTCGGCCCAGCTCGCCAAGATCAAGAAGCGGGTCGAGGCCGAGTCCAACGGCGCCATTAAGATCAAGCTCTTCCTCGGCAGCTCGCTGGGCAGCGAGATCGAGATGGTGCAGGACACCCAGCGCGGCGAGCGGCTGCAAGGCGGCGGCTTCTCCACCGGGGCCATGGGCACGGCCCTCAAGCTGCCGATCCTGGAGCTCCCCGAGCTGCCCTACCTGTTCAAGAACACCGCCCAGGCCGACGCGGTCCTCGACGACGTGCTCTACGCGCCGGTGACCAAGGCCTTGGCCGGCAAGAACATCACCATGTACGCGTGGGCAGAGAACGGCTGGCGCAACTTCGCCACCAAGACCGGGCCCATCCGCTCCCCCGCCGACCTCGCCAAAATGAAGATGCGGGCCCAAGAGTCGACCATCCACCAGGACATGTACAAGGCGCTCGGGGTCCAGTCCGTGACCAAGCCGACCTCCGAGGTCCTCCCCGCCCTCAACACCGGGATCGTCGACGGCTTCGACAACACACCGCTGTTCTCGATGGCCGCCGGCTGGATGGAGCCCGTCAAGTTCTACACCCTGTCGCGCCACATCTACCAGCCCGCGGCGGTCGTCTACTCCAAGACCTTCTTGGCCAAGATGCCGGCCGACCTCCAAGCCCTGCTCCTCAAGAACCCCCGCGAGGAGTCCATTGAGGGCCGGAAGGGCGTGCGGGCCCTGGAGGCGGAGCTGCTCGAGACCATGCGCAGCACCGGTAAGCAGGTGGTGGAGCTGACCGAGGACGAGAAGAAGCTGTTCCGCCAAGCCTGCAAGCAGTCCACGATGACCAAGTTCTTGGGCAACAACCCCGACCTGCAGCCCATCTACGCCCAGGTCAAAACCAAGCTCGACGGGATGCGGTAGACCACGTGTACAAGCTCCTGATCAGTGTTTTCGACGCGGTTGAACGGCTCATCGGAGCGGTGGAGGGCGGCGTCCGCCGCGCCCTCCGCGGGCTCTGGGAGGGTCCGGCTCAGGCCCTCCTTTTCCACCTCGTCCTTACGCTGACCGGAGCCTCGGTGATCATCCGCGGGCTCGCCGTGGGCGCCGACCGCTTGCTCGCCCGCGTCGAGCAGGCGCTGATCGTCGTCGCGCTGCTCGCGATGACCGCCCTCTCGTTTACGGCCTATGTGGGCCGTGAGCTCCCAGAGACCGGCGTTCACATCGACGGCGGCGCCAACATGGCGGTCGCCTTGATGGTCTGGGTCGGCTTCCTCGGCGCGAGCCTCGCGACGCGGGAGGGCAGCCACCTGTCGGTGGACGCCGCCGACAAGGTGCTCTCGCCGCGGGCGGCCAAGCTGTCCAAGCGCTTCGGGAGCCTGCTGGCCGCGATCTTCTGCTACCGCTTCGCCGGCTACGCCGTCGAGCTGGTCAATGAGACCCTCGTCTCCGGCACCGGCCAAGAGGGGCTGCCCTTGTGGGACAGCCTCGTCGGGCCCCTCAACATCGTCGGCGGCGCCATTCTCGGCGAAGTCATCCCTCCGAGCGCCCTCATGCTCGGCGGCGCGGTGGTGGCCATCGGGGTCATCGCCGTCCAGGCCCAGCTGCACCTCGGCGGCGCTCGCCCCGCCAAGTCCACCCGCATCGGGCTCGAAGCGGTCGGCGCCGTCGCCATGCTCATCTTCGGCCTCGGCCTGGCCGGTGCGCTCTGGCAGCCGGTCGCGCCCGACGGCGCGCCCTACGTGTGGGCGCCGCTCCAGACCCTCGCAGAGCAGATCGCCGGCAAGCAAGCGTCCTTCGCGGAGCTGCAGGCCCTGATCAGCGACACCGGGAGCGCGGCCCGCCAGCCGGTCGACATCGCCGCCCTGATGGCCGACAGCACCGGCGGCGCCCCCTTCCCGCTCTGGGTCACCCAGAGCATCCTGCCCCTGTCCTTCTTTGTGATGGCGCTGCGCTTCTTCGGCCGGGCGGTGCTCGCCGACTTCAACCCGCCCGAAGACGCCGAGCCCGTGCCGATGCGCCTCATCGAGGACAGCGGGCGGGGCGCGCGGGACCTCATCCTGGTCGGGCTGTTCCCGGGCTTGATCCTGGGTATCGCCGCGGCCCTCGGCCTCCCCACGGGCTGGCTGCTGTTCCTGGCCGCCCTGCTGATGATGTTGGTCGGCGCTCCCTTGTTCCTGGCGATTGGCACCGCCGCCGTCGGCTCGGTGGTGCTGATCCAAGACATCAGCGGCTACACCGTCGCCAAGGACATGTTCGAGGCGCTGAAGAAGGAGGAGCTGCTCTCCCTTCCCTTCTTTGTGTTGGCCGGCAACCTGATGACCCAAGGCTCCATCGCCGAGCGCTTGGTCGGAGTGGCGCGCGCCTTCATGGGCCGCACGCCAGGCGGGCTCGGGCTCGCGAGCGTCATGGCCTGCGTGATCTTCGCCGCCATCAGCGGCTCCTCGCCGGTCACCGTCATCGCCGTGGGCAGCGTGATGTTCCCGATGCTGGTCAAGGAGCGCTACCCCGAGCCGTACAGCATCGGCCTGCTCACGTCGGCCGGCTCGCTCGGCATCATCATCCCGCCGTCCGTGCCGATGATCATCTACGCGATCATGGTGTCGGACTCCCACACCCAGATCTCGCCCAACGACCTGTTCGTCGCCGGCATTGGTCCCGGCTTGTTCATCGCGTTGGTGCTCGCGGTCTACACGCTCTACCAGACGCGCCCCACCAAGGCGGGGAACCGCATCCTCGTGCCGGAGCTGCCCGGGGGCTACCTGCGAAACCTCGGTCGGGAGCTGCGCCGCAGCGCGCTGGCGCTGATGCTGCCGGTCCTCGTGCTCGGCGGCATCTACGGCGTGCTCGGCCCGCTCCGCTTCACCGTGACCGAGGCCGCGGCGGTGGCGGTGGTCTACGCCCTCGTCGTCGAGCTGGTGTTCCACCGCGAGCTCAAGCTGCGAGACCTGCCGCGCGTGCTCCACAGCTCCGGCACGATGATGGGCAGCCTGTTCCTCATCATCGTGCTCGCCATCGCTTTCAACAAGTTCCTCGCAGCGGCCTACATCCCCCAGATGGCGGCGGCCTGGCTGCAGTCGGTCGTCACCAGCAAGCTGCAGTTCCTGGTCTTGGTGAACCTGTTCCTGCTGGCCCTCGGCTGCGCGATGGAGATCATCTCGGCGATCCTCATCGTCGCGCCGCTGCTCGCGCCCATCGCCGCCAGCTATGGCATTGATCCGATTCACTTTGGGATCATCTTCATCGTCAACCTGGAGCTCGGCTACCTGACCCCGCCGATGGGCATCAACCTGTTCGTCGCCTCCACGGTGTTCAAGCGGTCGATCGTCCAGGTGATTCGGGCCTGCATCCCGTACATGCTGTTGATGTTGTTCTGCTTGGGGGTCGTCACCTTCTGGCCTGGCCTGAGCCTCGCCCTGCTCGACGAGCGTCCGCCTGTCACCGCCCCGCCCGCGCCGCCGGCCCAGCCGGAGGCCGCCATCGAGGCGCCCGCCCCCGCGCCGACCGAGGCGCTGCCCGCCGAAGCGGCGCCCACCGAGGCGATCCCCGCGGCGGAGCCACCCACCGAGGGTGCGCCCGAAGCGGAGGCCCCGCCGCCGCCCGCAGACCCCCGACCGATGCCCGAAGAGTGGGTGCCGGAGTAGGCTTCGCACCGCCCCGCAGGCGCCCCCACCCAGGAG
>CANHON010000428.1 GCA_947462115.1 Deltaproteobacteria bacterium
CGCTCCACGTCTTCGATGGCCTCGTAGATGATCCGGTAGGGGCGGACCTCGACGCCGAAGGCGTCCATCGCGCGGCGGGCGTTGGCGTCCGGGCGCACGTTGAAGGCGATGACGACGGCCTGGTCGGTCCGGGCGAGGGTGATGTCGCTCTCGGTGACGGCGCCCACGCCTGCGTGCAGCACGCGGACCTCGGTGCCCTCCACTCGGATGGCCTCGAGGGAGCCTCGGAGGGCTTCGAGCGAGCCGCCCACGTCCGCCCGGATGATCAGGTTCAGGGTGAGCTTCTGGCCCTCCGTCCCCTTCTTCATCAGGTCTTCGAGGGTCATGCGCTGGCCGCCGGACAGGCCCTTGACCCGCGCCAGCTCGGCGCGGTGCTCGGCCAAGGTCTTGGCGTCCTTGTCGCTGTTGACGACCATCAGGTTGTCGCCGGCCATCGGCACATCTTCGAGGCCCATGATCTCGACGGGGGTCGAGGGACCCGCCTCCTTGATCGCCTTGCCGTTGCAGTCGGTGAGCGCGCGGACACGGCCGTGGGTCTGACCGATGACGAAGTGATCGCCGCGGCGCAGGGTGCCCTGCTGCACGAGCACCACCGCCACGGGGCCCTTGCCCCGCTCGACCCGGGCCTCGATGACGGTGCCCTCGGCGTGACGGTCGGGGTTGGCGCTGTACTCCTGCACCTCGGCGGTGAGCAGGATGGCCTCGAGCAGCTCCTCGATGCCGGTGCCCTTGGCCGCCGACACGTTGACGAACATGACGTCGCCGCCGAACTCCTCGGGGACGAGGCCGTGCTCCATCAGCTGGGTGCGGACCCGCTCGGGGCGGGCGTCGGCGCGGTCGCACTTGTTGACCGCGACGATGATGTCGACCTCGGCCGCGAGGGCGTGGTTGACGACCTCGATGGTCTGCGGCATCACACCGTCGTCGGCAGCGACCACCAGCACCACGATGTCGGTGACCTGAGCGCCGCGGGCGCGCATGGCCGTGAAGGCGGCGTGACCGGGCGTGTCGATGAAGGTGATGAGCTGGTCGTTCTTCTCGACTTGGTAGGAGGAGATGTGCTGGGTGATGCCGCCCGCTTCTCCCGCCGCGACCTTGGCCCGACGGATGGTGTCGAGCAGGGTGGTCTTGCCGTGGTCGACGTGGCCCATGATGGTGACGACCGGCGGCCGGATGACCTGGTCGTCTTCCGAGTCCTGAACGTCGATGAACAGCTTGTCCTCTTGGAAGGCCGCGTTGACCACCTCGAACTCAAACTCCGCGGCCACGAGGGTGGCGGTGTCGAAGTCCAGCGAGTCGTTGACCGTGACCATCTGGCCCATGCGCATGAGCTGGCGGATGACCTCGGAGCCCTTCACGCTCAGGGCGTGGGCCAGCTGCGACACGGTGATGTTGTCCGTCACCTCGACGCGGCGCTTGATGGCCTTGGCCTGGGGCGAGGGGCGGGAGGCCTGGGCCTTGCCCTTCGGGCGACGACGACGGGCGCCCGGACCGAGCGCGTCGGCGCCGAACTCCACGGCCCCACCACGACGGCGTGCGTCCTCGGTTCCGCCGCGCTTGGGCTTGCCCTTGCGGCGCTGGCTGTCGGCGTCCGCCGTGGGGGCGGGCGCGTCGCGGCGGTCGTCCCAGCGGGGAGCGCCAGCCGGGGGACCGGAGGGCGCGCCGGGGCCGACGGGCATCTGCGTCCGCTGGGGCGGGGCCGGCCGGACCTGGGCCGAGGCCTGGGCGGCGGCCTGGGCGCGGCGCTTGTTGCCCATGGGGTCATTGGGGTCGTAGCCCGGCGGGGGGCGGACCACCGCGGAGCCGAGGCCCGGGAAGTAAGCGCCGGGCGCGCCCGGCTCGGCGGCCGTGGGGCGCGGGCGGCCAAAGGCCTCGGCGCGGGGCAGCTGGCTGGCGATGACCGAGCTGGCGGTGGGCGCGGCCTTGGGGGCCTCGACGGGCCGGGCGCGCTCGGGCTCGGGGGCCGGCTCCGGCTTCTTCGCCACCACCGGGACCACCGGGGCGACAGGCTCGGCGGCGGGCGGCGGCGTGGGGGCGGCGACGACCGGCGGGGCTTCGACGCGCGGACGGGGCGGGGCCTCCTCCACGGGCTTGGCCACGGCGATGGGCTCGGGCGGCGCGACCACAGCGACGGGCGGAGCGCTGACGACGGATTCGACCACGGGGGCGGCGGCCACTACCGGCACCACCTCGGGCGCGGGGCTCGGCGCTGCGACGACCGGCGGGGGCGCGGCGGCCTCGACCGGCGCGCGCTCGGGGCGAGACGTGCCGCTGGGGCGGGTCTCTACCGGGCGGGCCTGGCTCGTCGGCTCGGGGGTGGGTGCTGGACGGCGAACCGTGCGCGGGCGCTCGGGCGCCGGCGGAGGCGTTGGAGCGGCCTGGGTGGGGGCGCGACGAATGACGCCACCCTTGCGGGTCTCCTGCTGCCGCGGACCGTTAGGCGTACCGGTTGGGGAAGGCGGCGAGGTCGTGCGAGCCGAGGTCCTCGATGGGCCTTCTTTGCTGGTAACGCGCTCGATCAGATCCTTGGTGGACATGCAGGCCCTTTGTCTTCTGCCGAGGGCTAAACCTCCCGGCTTCGATCACGTGTCGCCATCCGGGCGACGTTCTCGGGGTGGGCGCCGAGTGGGTCGCCGACCATTGGGGTGGGCGCCGCCGTGCGCGGCGCCGCTCTCCATCCCACCTTTAGATGGGTGAGCAGTGTAACCCAGGCCCAGGTATCGCCGCAAGCACGCGTCGAGGGCGAGGCTCGGGGCGGCGGGGGCGACTGCGACGGCGGCGCGCGGCCCCCGGCCGATCAGCCGGCCCAGCGCCGCCGGGCTGAGGGGCAGCAGGAAGCGGGGGGCCTCACCGGCGCTCCCCGCTTCGATCAGCGGGCTGCGGTTGGGGGCGGCCACCAAGACAAGAGCGGGCGGCGGCCCGGTGGCGATCGCGGCCCGGCCAGACCGGAGCAGGCCAGCGCGGCGGCAGCGCTCCAGAGCCCGCCGCCACGCGTCATCTGCAGCCTGCAGTGCCTCGGGGAGCAGCGCCTCGGCGCTCAGGCCGCCGCGCTTGAGCGAGCGACCGGCCATGCCCGGCCCGCGCTCCAGCGCGAGAATGAGCCCAGCCTCGGGCTTGATCCAGGCACCTCGGCCAGGGAGACGCGACCAGAACAGGCGCCCGTCGGCCGCGACCTGCAAGCGGAGGAGCTGGGAGGCCGGCAGGCGGGCCCGCGTGACGACACAGGAACGAATGGGGACGCGCGGGGGCAGGCGGTGCTCCGGGGTGGATCAGGGGGACGGCGACGCCCCCGAGGCCGAGGCCGCGGGGGCGTAGGGGAGGACCGACGGCGGCTCAGGCCTCGTCGGGCAGCTCATCGTCGGCAGCAGCGCCGGCGTGGCCGTCGCTCATCCGCCGAAGGCGCCGGTCGGCGTCCTCTTGGATGAGGCCGTCGAGGGCCTGCTCGGCGGCGTTGATGATGTCCTCGGCGTCGTCTTCGTTGATCCCGAGCACATCTGCCACATCGTAGGGCTCCGCGTCGAACAGCTCCTGCACGCTGCGGTAGCCCGCGCGGATCAGCTCGTCGATCTGCGCGCTGGTCAGTCCCTGGACCCGCACCAGCTCTTCGCGGGCGGCGCCCACGAGCTCGACGTGGCGAGCCTCGGAGTGGATGTCGAGGCGCCAGCCGGTGAGCTGTGCGGCGAGTCGCACGTTCTGACCGCGGCGACCGATCGCCTTGCTGAGCTGGTCGTCGGGGACGATGAGCTCCATGCTGTGGCTCTGCTCGTCGATGTAGACGCGGCTGACCTGGGCCGGAGCGATGGCGTAGACCACGAAGCGGGCGGGCTCCGGGTGGAACGGAACGATGTCAATGGCTTCGCCGCGGAGCTCCTGCACCACCGCCTGCACGCGCGAGCCCTTGAGGCCTACGCAGGCGCCCACGGGATCGACGTCGCGGTCCATGGACGACACGGCGATCTTGGCGCGGTGGCCGGGCTCCCGGGCGCAGTGCTCGATCCGGACGAGGCCTTCGTAGATCTCGGGGACCTCCTTCTCGAAGAGCTTCATCAGCAGGCCGGGGTGCGTGCGGCTCAGCTCGACCTGGGGGGCCTTGGACGC
>CANHON010000429.1 GCA_947462115.1 Deltaproteobacteria bacterium
CCCGAGAGCAGCAGCGCCGGGCGGAGGCCGCGCGGGCCGAGGAGGCGCGGCGGGTGGTCGCGGCGGCAGAGGAGGGCCGGCGCCGAGCGGCCGCCGAACAAGCGCGGACCCAGGCCACCCGGGCGGCCCGGGCCACGACCCTGCGCGCCGAGGCGCTGCGGATCGCCGCGCTGCGTCGGCCGCCGCCCGCCGCCCTGGTGGCCGCCCGCGTGGCGCCGGTGACCGCCTCGGCTGGGGTGCGGCCGCTGGAGCCGGCGTCGGTCGCGCTGGACCCGTCGTTGAACCTCGCGCTCAATGGCCTGCTGGACGCGGAGATCACGCACCTCGACGGTACCGTGGCCGTGGCCGTGGCAGAGCCCGAGCTGTCGGTGGCCGCCTCGCCCGACGCCTCGCCCGTCGCCGACGGGCTCCGAAGCCAAGTCGACGCGCTGCGGGCCCTCGAGGCGGCCTCGCTGCGGCGCTTGCGCGCCGGGGAGCGGTCCGACCGGCTGCAGGCCGAGCTGGAGCGGGGACGGGCGGCGGCCGACCGCCTCCTCCAGGCGCGCGACGGGCGGGCGGCACCCGATACCGCACGGGACCCCGCGGCCGTGGCGGCCGTGGCGGCGGAGGCCGCGCTGGAGGCGGCCCTCCAGGCCCAGCTCGCCCAGAACGCTGAGCTGCTGCGTGTCGCGGAGGAGGCTGCCGCTGCCGCTGCCGCGCTCGCGGCCTCCGAAGCCGAGCGGCGCGCCGAGCTAGACGCGCTCGGCCGGAGCCTCGAAGCGGAGCGGCTAGCGGTCGCCCGGCGTGCGGCCCAGCGGCAGCGCGTCGAAGAGGAGCGCCGGCAGGCCGCTCTGGCCCTGTCGCTCCGGGAGCGCCAAGCGGCAGCGGCGGCAGAGGCCGGCCGGCGCGCGGACGCCGCTGCGGAGGCCGCCGCCGCGCAGATCGCCGCCCTGCAGGGCGAAGTGGACGCCTCGGCCCGACGCCTGCAGGAGGTCGCCGACGCGGTCGAGGCGGCGCGGGAGCAGGCCGCCGCGGCGGTCGAGCGGGAGGCGGAGCTGCGGGCCCACCGAGAGGCCGCCGAGCGCCTCCGCGCCGCCGAGCGGGCGGTGGTCGAGGAGCGCGGGGTGGCCGCGTCCTCCAAGGTGCGGGCGGCGCGCCTGCAGAGAGAGGCCGCCGCGCTCTCGGCCGATCTCGCCCTGCTCGCCGATCGGGAGGCGGCGGCGCGCGCCGAGGTGGACGCCGCGGCCCGGCTGTTGGCGGAGGCCGCCGAGCTCGAGGCCCGCGAAGCGGCGGCGGCGGCTGAGGCCGCGGTGCGAGAGGCCGCCCGCGCGCGGGTGGAGGCCCAGGCCCGGGCGGCCCAAGAGCTCCGCGAGCGCCAGGAGCGCTCGACCCGGTGGCTGGAGGGCGAGCAGGCCCGCCGCTCGGCCTTGGAGTCCCAGCGGACCGGCGTCGCTGCCCGGGTCCGCGCGCCGACCCCCGAGGAGCGCGCCAACCGCGCGGTGGCGCCGCGGCCTCGACGGACTTTTCGCGGACTTCGCCTGCTGGTCGATCGCATGCGGCCGGCGGCGGGGGCGATGGGGCGGCTCCCGAGCGGCCCGGGGCAGCGGCTCGCGGGCCTGGACCTCTCCGGGCGCCGCCTCGCAGGCCAAGACTGGCCGGGCGCGGACTTGAGCAACGCCCGCCTAGACCGGGCCGTGCTCAGTGAGAGCAACCTGTCGGACGCGATCCTAGAAGACGCGAGCTTGATCAACGCGGCGCTGTACCGGGCGAACCTGCGGAGCGCCCGCATGGACGGGGCCCGACTAGAGGGCGCGCGGCTGCGCGAGGCCAGCCTGAGCCTCGCGAGCCTGCGCGGGGCGGACCTGCAGGACGCCGATCTCCGCGGGGCCGACCTCTCCGGGGCGGACCTGACCGACGCCGATCTCGCCGGGGCCGATCTCCGGGGCGCGCGGCTCGACGGCGCCCAGCTGGTGAACGCCCGGCTCAGCTCTGCGCGGCTCAGCGACCTGGTCTTCGAGGACACGGTCCTGGACGGCGCTATTTTCGACGAGGCGGACCTGAGCGGCGCCGAGCTCGACCGGGCCTCGGTGGAGGGCGCCCAGCTCAGCCGGGCGGTCGGCCTCACCACCCGGGCCCGGGAGTCCGCCGCCCGCCGGGGCGCGCTGATCCGCGGCCAGGGCTGGTCGGGCTGGACCCACAGCTTCGGCCGGGGCCAGCTGCGGGCCGCCGCCGCGATCTTCCTCATCGGCGTCGTCGCCTGGGGCCTCGCCGCGACCTGGGGCGACACCGGGCCGGACCTCGTGGCGCTGGAGCAGTCCGCCGAGCGCCTCCGCTCGGACGATCCAGGGGCCGCGGCGGAGCGCTACGCGACCTTGGCCGCAGCCTCGGAGCGGGCGAGCGAGCGCGTCGGCTTTAGTCTGGAGGCCGCTGTTCTCGCGCAGCGGGCCGCCACCGACGGGGACGCCGCGGCCCGCGCCCGGGTGGACGCGCTGTTCGCGACGGCGCTGTTTGAGGCGGGCGAAGACGCCGGCATGGCCACCGATGTCCGCATCAAGCAGGCGGCCTGGCTCGTCCGCACCGAGCGGTGGGCGGCGGCCCAGGAGGGCCTGCTGCCGGTGATCGGCGCCGAGTCGCTGCCGGCCGAGGCCCGCGCCCGCGCGGTGTTGCTGTGGGAGGCCAGCACCGCCGGCTTGGTCGCCGCTGGGGCCAGCAAGTCGGACGTGAATGGCCCGCTGGACGCGCTCTTTGTCCAGGTCTCCAGTTTGCCGGAGGCCGAAGCGGACCTCCGCCTCGCCCTCGCCGACCAGCGCAGCGCCGCGGGCGACCTCGCCGGGTCCATGGCCGAGCTCGACCAGATCGCCGCGCTAGCGCTGCCTCTCGACCTGCGGCTCAAGGTGCTGGAGGGCCGGGCGCGGGCCCTGGACCGCGACGGTCGGAACGAGGAGGCCGAGCGGGCCTGGCGGGCCCTCGGGGACGACGCGCCGCCGAGCCACGCCGCGGCACGCACCGCCGCCATCGCCCTGGCCGACCTGTTCCAGCGCACCGACCGCGTGGCGGCGGCCCTCGAGCTGCTCGGTCCGCTGACGGAAGATCAGGAACATCCCCGCTCTCGCGCCCGCGCGCTCCTGCTGCGGGGCGAGCTGCTGGTCCGCGGGGGCCAGCCCGAGCCCGCCCGCGCCGACTGGCAGCAGGTGCTCAGCTTCTCGGACCTCGAGCCCGAGGTCTACGAGGAGGCGCGCATTCGGATCGCGAGCTTGTTGCTCAGCTCTGAGGACCCGGAGCGCGCCGCGGCCGCCATGGAGGGGCTGTCGGAGGGCGCGGCCCAGGCCATCTTGATGCAGGCCCGCCTCGGCCAAGGGCGGCGGCTGATCGACGCGGGCGACGGCGCGGCGGCGCTGCGCTTCTACCTGGATCTGGTCGAGGAGATGGCGGCCATCCCAGACCTCGACCCGAGTCTTCGGCGCGCGGCGAGCGCCGGCCAGGCCGAGGCCCACGCCATGCAGGGCGAGCTGACCGCGGCGGTGGAGATCTGGCGGGCCCAGCTCGCCGCGGGCCCGAGCCCAGCGGAGCGCAGCTGGATCGAGCTGCAGCTCGCGTATAGCCTGCTTCAAGGCGGCGATCGGGTGGAGGCCTCGGTGGCCTTCACCTCCTTGAGCGGGGCCCAGGATCCCGACGTGCGGGCCCAAGGCATGCTCGGCCTCGCGGAGGTCGCCCGGGTGAGCGGCGAGCGGGAGAAGGCCCGGGACCTCTACCGGGCGGTGGCCGAGCGCGCGGCCGACCCGGAGTACCGGGTGCGGGCCTGGCAAGAGCGCGCCGACATGGCCCTGGAGGACGAGCGCCCCGAGGAGGCCCGGGAGGCGTGGCGGGCCCTGCTGGGCGTGGTCGCGCCCGGCCACCCGAGCGCCGCGAGCGCGCGCATCTCCTTGATGTTGAGCTTGGCCGAGGGCGGGGATCTCGACGCCGCCGCCGCCCTGTGCGGTCAGGCGACCACCGTGGACGAGCCCGCCTTGCTCGCCGCCGCGCACCTGACCTGCGGCGAGCTGTTCGAGCGCCAAGGCCGGTTCAGCGACGCGCTCAGCGCCTACCAATCGGTGCTGCAA
>CANHON010000430.1 GCA_947462115.1 Deltaproteobacteria bacterium
GCCCTGCGCCGGCGGCTGCGCCCGCGCCGCCCCCTGCGGCTCCGCCCGCTGCGCCCGCGCCGCCCCCTGCGGCTCCGGCACCCGCCGCACCGCCCGCCTCCGACACCCCTGCCGCGCCCGCTGAGGGCGCCCCCGGGAGGGCCGGTTGATGGCCCGCGCTCACAACACCCGCCGTTCGGCCCTCGCCGCGCTGCTGAGCTTGGTGGGCCTCGGCGCCCCCGGCGCCGCCCTGGCCCAAGGCTTCTCGGCCGACATCGAGCTGATGCGGCCGACCTTCTCCACCGGCAGCCTGCCCGGGGTGGACAGCGCGCTCACGGACGAAGCCGGGACCGTCCGCGGCGGCTTCTTCGTCCAGTATCAACGCGATCCGCTGCTGCTCTATGAAAAGGGCCAAGAGGTCGGCGCGCTGGTGGCCCGACGCGCGGTGCTCCAAGCCGGCGTGAGCTGGGACATCAACCGCACGGTGAGCCTGCGGGCCAGCGTGCCGGCGGGCGTGCAGTGGGCCACCGAGGTGCCGGAGTTCACCCGCGAAGGCGCCGTGGTCGGAGACCTTTTCCTCGGCGGTAAGGTGCGGCTCTACGGCAGTCGGCCCTTCTCCTTGGCGATCCGCGGCGATGTGGGCGTGCCCTCGGGCACCCGCGAGGCCTGGATGGGCGAGGGTGGCTTCCGCGGCATCTTCGGACCGACCATGACCTCGCGCCTCGGTCCGGTGGACCTTCTGGCGGACATCAACATCATGGGCCGCAGGCCCGTGGAGACGCCCCTCGGCTATGTCCTGGCCTCCGAGCTTCAGGCCTCGGCCGGCGCGCGCTACCACGTCTGGCGCGACCGGGCCTCGGCCTCCGTGGCCTACTTGAGCCGCTCCGGCCTCGGCTTCACCGGCCAAGGCGGCGCCGAGAACCCGTCGGAGCTCGTCACGAGCTTCCAATACCTGCCCCACCCGGGTCTTCAGCTCGACGCCGGCGTCGGCAAGGGCCTCGCCGAGGGGGCCGGCAGCACCGAGTTCCGCGGCTTTGTGGGCCTCACCTGGATCCACCACAAGCCCGAGCCGATCCCGCCGCCGCCGCCGACCATCATCGACGACCCGCCCGAGGTCCCGCCCGAGCCGCCGCCCGAGCCCGAGCCCGAGCCCGAGTGGAAGGAGGACGAGCTCGCGCGCATCAAGGGCGAGCAGATCGTCATCCGCGACCCCATCGAGTTCGAGTTCAACACCAGCAACATCCTGCCGAAGTCGCTGCCGACCCTGCAGTACGTGGCCGACCTGCTCAACGACAACTGGCGCATCGCCCACCTCGTCGTCGAGGGGCACGCCAGCGAAGAGGGCAGCGACGCGTACAACTACAGCCTGTCGCTGGAGCGCTCGCGCAGCATCTGGGAGGCGTTGATCCGGGCGGGCGTGCACCCCGACCGCATGAGCTTCCGCAGCATGGGCGAGACGGTCCCGAAGACCGCCGGCGCCGACGAGGCCGCGCTCTCCGAGAACCGGCGGGTCGAGTTCAAGATCGTGCGGCAGTTCGGCGAAGACGAGCGGCCGGCCGACTACCGTGGCAACGTACGCCTCCCGTGGAACGGAGAGGCCGCCAGCGTCAAGACGCCCGCGGCGCCGCCTCCCCCCGAGGAGAAGAAGCCCACCGAGACGCCCAAGAACGGCGACCTGGAAGACTTTTTCGACAAGCTTGAGGAGGGCGGCGACGCCCCCGAGGGACGCAAAAAATGAGCCTCCGCCCCACGCCGATCGCGCTGCTCGTGCTCGCGCTGCCGCTGGCGGCCGCGCTCCCCTCCACGGCGCGCGCGCAGGCTTGCACCAACGACCTGGTGCAGGACCTCAACTGCAACGCCATCGAGGTCTACGACGAGCGCCCGGTCGATCTCAGCGACCCGCTGTGCCTCAGCGCGGTCGACTCCGAAGGCAACCCCTTCCCCAACGCCGACTACTACTTCGACTACAACAGCTACGGCTGCTCCATCCCGGTCATCGGCTTTGACGCGGACGGCGACGGCCTCGGCGGCGGCCAGATCAGCTACCCCATGGACGCCGAGGTCCCCGACCTCGTGGTTCAGCTGGTCTGCGACAACTGCCCCGACATCCCCAACAACGACCAGACCGACTTCGACTGCGACAACGTGGGCGACCCCTGCGACAACTGCCCCGAGGTCTTCAACCCCAGCCAGGCCGATCCCGACATGGACGGCGTGGGCAGCGACTGCGACAACTGCCCCACCGTGCCCAACCCGGATCAGGCCGACGCCGACGAAGACGGGCTCGGCGATGTCTGCGACAACTGCCCCAACGAGTTCAACCCGAGCCAGGCCGACACCGACCGCGACCGGATCGGTGATGAGTGCGACAACTGCCCGGTCACGGCGAACCCCGACCAAGAGGACGCCGACGGCGACCTCATCGGCGACATCTGCGACAACTGCGCCGTCGCCCCCAACCCGGCGCAAGAGGACGTGGACTTCGACGGCATCGGCGACGTCTGCGACAACTGCGCCGAGAGCTTCAACCAGGACCAGCTCGACTCCGACACCGACGGCGTGGGTGAGCTCTGCGACAATTGCCCGCTGGACGCCAACACCGACCAGAGCGACGTGGACGCCGACCTCATCGGTGACCTGTGCGACAACTGCGTCAGCGTCGGCAATGAGCTGCAGTACGACGAAGACAACGACGGCTCCGGCAACGCCTGCGACTACTGCCCGGGTCTTCAGGACTACGACGGCGTGGACTCGGACGGTGACGGCTTCGGCGACGTCTGCGACAACTGCCCGACGGTGGCCAACCCCACCCAGCTCGACACCGACAATGACGCCGTCGGCGATGACTGCGACGTGAACGCCTACGTGCTCGGCGGCGGGAGCCGCTGCAGCGCCGCCCCGACCGGCGCTGGCTTGTGGTTGAGCGCAGCGGGCCTCGCGATGCTGCTGCGCCGCCGCCGCCGCTGAACCCCGCGCGGCGCCCCGCTCAGCTCGGCGGGGCGTCCCGAAGCATCCGGCGCACCGCGGCCACCGCCGCGCCGGGCCCGCGGTCCCGCACGATCTCCAAGGAGGGGTCCTCGGGGCTCTTCTCCAAGGGCCGCACCGTGCCGTTCCCCGGCGCCCACAGCACCACGGGCACGCCGGTGTCGGCGTGGACCAGGCGCTCGACCTCCCGCCACCGGGGGTCGCTGGGTCCGCGCGCGCAGGCCACCACCGGGAGCAGGCCCGCGCTGGGCGCGTCGGGATCGTCCATCGGAGCCACGCGCAGCCCGGCCGCGCCGAGCGCGTTGAGCAGCGCCAGCTCGTTGCTGTCGGGCTCGTCGAGCAGCAGCAGCCGCACGGCCTGCTCCGCCGGGGTCGCGACGGGGAGCGCGAGCTGCACCACCGTCCCGCGCCCCGCCACGCTGCGGAGGCGGACCCCGCCGCCCACCGCCAGCATCAGCCCCCGGATCGCCGGGAGGCCGAGCCCGCCCTTCTCCCGCAGGCCGAAGGGGTCGAGGGCGCTCGGGCCGCTAAAGCCGGGGCCGTCGTCCACGACCTCCAAAAAGGCGTAGCTGCCGGCCGACAGCGGCAGGCCTTGCCAGGGGCGCGGGGCCCGCAGGCGCATGAGCCCGCCCGAGATGAGCACGCAGCCGGCGCCGCCCCCCGCCCCGCTCTGCATGGGGTGGCGCGTCTCCAGGGCGTTCACGGCGTTCATCACCAGCTCGTGGAGCAGAAAGCCGATCATGCCGCTGCTCAGCCGCACCTCGGGCAGGGCCTCGGGCACCGCCCAGCGCAGCTCCAGGTGCTCGGGGACCCGCTCGGCCAAGGCGGGCCGAAGGCGCTCCAAGGCGCGGTCCAAGCGCAGCGGCGGGGCCGGGGGCACCGCTTGGGCGAGCCCCCGCAGGCGCCACTGGGCCCGGGCCAGGCCGACCCGCCCATCTTGCAGCACGGCCCGGTCGTCGAGGGTGGCGGCCTCCACGCTGCTCAGCGTATGCATCAGGCGCTCGAGCTCCACCGCCACGAGGCCGAGCGCGCCCGCGGCGCCGACGCCGGCCTCCGCGACCGGATCGATCCGCAACCA
>CANHON010000431.1 GCA_947462115.1 Deltaproteobacteria bacterium
ATGCGGATGGAGCTGTGGAGCCAAGGAGAGACCAAGTCCCTGGTGCGCATCTTGGAGCCCGTCAAAGACCGCGGCGTCTGCACCCTCCGCAGCGGCGACAACATCTGGAATTACCTGCCCAACGTCGATCGCACCGTGAAGGTGCCCTCGGCCATGATGGGCGGGGCCTGGATGGGCAGCCACATCACCAATGACGACCTCGTTCGCAGCTCGCGCCTCGCCGACGACTTCGTGGCCACGGTCAAGGCGCGCCCCGGTCAGGCCGGGGCCACGAGCTACGTGCTCGAGCTGGTCGCCCGCCCGGACGCGCCGGTGGTCTGGGGCAGCATCTTGGTGCAGATCTCAGCGGCCAAGATCCCCGAAAAGATCCAGTACTACGACGAGGGCGGCAAGCTCGTCCGCACCATGACCTTCGAAGAGGTCAAGGTCATCGACGGCCGCACCATGCCCACGTTGCAGCGGGTGCTCCCCGCCGACAAGCCGGGCGAGCAGACGGTCATGCGCTTCGAGAGCATGGACTTCGACGTCGCCCTCCCCGAGGCCACCTTCACCCTTCAGGCGCTCAAGCCCTGAGCTGCCCCCCGCGGGGCGGTGGGAGTCCGCGATGCTGATGCTCTGGCGGGTCGCCTGGCGGAACCTCTGGCGGCAAGGGCGCCGATCGATGCTCACCGTGAGCGCCATGGCGGTCGGGGTGGCCCTGTGCATGGCGATGTTCGCGCTGATCGACGGCATGTACACCCGCATGTTTGACGTCATGGTCAGCCAAGCCCTCGGCCACGTGCAGGTGCACCACCAAGCCTGGCCCGCCGACCAGCAGCTCTATGACACCGTTCCCGAGGTCGACGCCCTGCTCGCGGCCATCGACGCCGACCCAGGGGTCAAAGCCGCCACGGTGCGCCTGAGCTGCTTCGGCCTCGCCGCCGGCGACAAGACCTCGGCCGGCGCCCGCTTCATGGGGGTCGACCCCGACCGCGAAGACCAAGTCACCCAGCTCAAGCGGCGGGTGGTGCGCGGGTCCTACCTCGACGCCGCCAAGCCCAACGGCGTGCTCATCGGCGCAGGGCTGGCGGAAGAGCTCGAGGTTGAGCCCGGCGGCGAGATCGTCATGATCAGCCAGGGGGCCGACGGGTCGATCGCCAACGCGCTCTTTGACGTGGTGGGCGTCGTGGAGACGGGCAGCACGATGCTCGACCGGGCCGGCGTCTGGACGCCCCTCCCCGCCCTGCAGTCCACCCTGGTGCTGCCCAACCAGGTGCACGAGCTCTTGATCCTGAGCGACGACCTCGACACGCTCCCCGCCCTCAAGGGCCGGGTCGAGGCGGCCGGCGGCGATCAGCTCATGGTGCGCACCTGGCAAGAGGCGAACCCCCAAGCCGCGCTGCTCATCGGCTCACAGACCACAAGCAAGACGCTGATCTTGTTCGTGGTCTTCTCGGTTTCGGCGCTGGGCGTGCTCAACACCATGATGATGAACGTCTTCGAGCGCACCCGCGAGCTCGGCGTGCTCAAGGCCATCGGCCTCAGCCCGGCCAAGATGATGGCCCTGGTGCTGCTCGAAGCCGCCCAGCTCGGCGTGTTGGCGAGCGCGGTCGGCGTCGGTCTCGGTCTGCTCATCGACCTCTACTTGGTGAAGGTCGGCGTCGCGATGAGCAAGAGCGGCGAGCCGATGAGCTTCGGCGGCGTGAGCTTCGACCCCATCATGCGCGGCGAGGTGCGCGTTGAGGGCATCGTCATCACCGTTGTTTTCGTGTTCTTTGTCTCGATTGTCGCCGCGGTGTGGCCGGGCCTGCGGGCCGCCCGCCTGCAGCCGGTCGACGCCATGCGTCAGCGCTGAGGGGTCGCCCGATGAGCTCCGTCCGTCAGTCCTCGCCGACCTTGCTGCGGCTCGCGGCGCGCAACCTGCAGCGCAACCTGCGCCGCACCCTCATCACCACCGCGGCCATCAGCCTCGGGCTCGCCTTGATCGTGCTGACCGTCAACCTCAACGAGGGCGGCTACAAGCGCATGATGCACAGCGCCATCAGCGCGCAGGCCGGCCACATCGTGGTGCAGGCCGTCGGCTACCAAGCCGACCCCGATCCGCTGCTGCTCATCGACCACGCCGCGGAGGTGGTGGCGAAGGCCGAGGCGCGCTTCCCCGAGGGCACCGTCGCCGCCCGCAGCCGCCTCGCCGGCCTGATCACCAGCCCCAACAACGCCGTCGGCGCCGGCGTCCTGGCCATCGTGCCCTCCCGCGAGCGGGAGATCACCGACCTGCACACCAAGCTCACGGAGGGCGCTTGGCTCGAAGATGACGACGAGCGCGGCGTGATCTTGGGGGCCGAGCTCGCCCGGCGCCTCGGCGTCACGATCGGCGAGAAGGTCGTTTTGATGGGCCAAGGCAAAGCCGAGGTGACCAGCCGCCTGCTCCGCCTGCGCGGGGTCGTCCGCACCGGCTCATTGGAGTTGGACGCCAACATCGCGGTCGTCACCCTCGGCTGTGCCCAGGCCTTCTTGGAGCGCCCCGACAGCGCCAACCAGATCAGCGTGCAGCTCGGCTCGACCGAGGGCACCCGCGCGCTCGCCGCGGCCCTCGCCGACGACCTGCAGCGGCCCGACCTCGAGGTGCTCGACTGGGAGCAGGCCCTGCCGGAGATCGTCGAGTTCATCCAGGTCGACCGCACCAACAACGTGGTCACGATGTCGATCGTGGGCTTCATCGTCGCGATTGGCGTGCTCAACACCATTTTGATGAGCGTGATGGAGCGGATCCGCGAGTTTGGTGTGCTGCTCGCGCTCGGCCTGCGCCCCAGCCAGATCGCCTCGATCATCGTGATGGAGGGCGTGCTGCTCGGCTTCGGCTCCTCCTTGATCGGCCTCTGCATCGGCATCGCCATCAGCTACCCGCTGGTCCGCTGGGGCTTCGACGCGGCCGCGATGATGGGCGGCGAGTCGATGGAGGTGGCCGGGGTGATGCTCGACAGCCGGATCTTCAGCGCCTGGGCGGTCCCCGAGATGCTCATCTGGACCGCCGCGGCCTGGGGGATGACGATCCTCTCCACGCTCTGGCCCGCCCGAACCGCTGCGACCCTCGAGCCGGTCGATGCGATGCGGCACGTCTGAACCACCCCAGGGAGGGCACCATGCCCATCGTCTCCACGCACAAGCTCACCCGGCACTACCAGCAAGGAGGCCTCACCGTCCGCGCCCTCGACGGCGTCGATCTCACCATTGAGGCCGGCGAGTTCGTGGCGCTCATGGGGGCATCGGGCTCTGGAAAAACCACCCTGCTCAACCTCATCGGCGGCCTCGACCGGCCGACCTCCGGCACCGTCGAGGTCGATGGCCGGATGCTCAACCAGCTCAGCAGCGGGGAGCTCAGCCAGCTTCGGCTGGATCGCATCGGCTTTGTCTTCCAGGCCTACAACCTGCTGCCGGTGCTCACCGCCCAAGAGAACGCCGAGTTTGTCCTGCTGATGCAAGGGGTCGAGCCGGCCGAGCGCGGCCGACGAATTCAAGAGACGCTCCGCAACCTGGGCCTCGAGGGCCTCGGCGGTCGCCTGCCCAGCGAGCTCTCCGGGGGCCAGCAGCAGCGGGTGGCGGTGGCGCGGGCCATCGCCGGGCGGCCCGCGCTGGTGCTCGCCGACGAGCCGACCGCCAACCTCGACAGCCACACCGGGGCCGCCCTCGTCGACAGCATGCGCGCGCTCAATGACAACGAGGGCATCACCTTCGTCTTTGCGACCCACGACGCCAAGG
This sequence comes from Deltaproteobacteria bacterium, assembly GCA_947462115.1. Classification (GTDB taxonomy): domain Bacteria; phylum Myxococcota_A; class UBA796; order UBA796; family UBA2385; genus JAEUKK01. Next base: position 3,739 of record CANHON010000431.1, read on the forward strand.
TCGAGGAGCGCGCCAAGCGCGTGATCTGGATGGAAGACGGCCGCATCCTGCGAGATGAGCGCCGTGGCTGAGCGCGCGCGCCGAGCGTCCATTCGGGTGGTCCTCGCCGCGCTGGCCGCGGCCTTCGGGCCGCTGCTGCCCGCAGAGAGCGCCGCCCAAGACGAGGCCCCGGAGGCCGCAGCCGCGCCAGGGCCCTGGCGGCCCGACGCCGCCTACTTCGGTGGAGACATCAAGCAGTTCTTCTTCATGACCTTCCCCTACGACCACCCGCTCATGCCCGAAGATCCCAGCGGGCAGG
>CANHON010000432.1 GCA_947462115.1 Deltaproteobacteria bacterium
GCCGAGCGGACTGGGAGCTGCTGTTCTACGCCGCCCGGGACCTGGAGCGCGCCTGGCCGGTCGCGGCCTCGGAGATGAGCCCCGCCCGCTGGATGATGATCGTCGGCCTCGTCGGCACCTGCTTGTCGCCGGCCCTGCTCCCGAGCCCCCGCCGCGGGCTGTGGCCGCTGACCGGCCTCTGGGTCGTCTTGCTGCTGCTGTGCACGGATCTCGTGCAGCCGCCCAAGGGCCGCTACACCCGGCTGAGCCGCGACCTGCGCGACGCCCTGATCTTGACCCTCGCGGTGGACGCCACCGACCGGTGGTACGACCGCCCGATCCCCGCCGAGCTGGACGAGCTGCAGCCGCTGCGGGTGCGGGTGGCGCCGAGCATGGCGGGGGAGCGGCCGCCCAACATCGTGGTGGTGGTGCTGGAGTCGGTCGGGGCGCTGAGCACCACCCCCTACGACCCGCTGCGGCTCACCACGCCCAACCTGGACCGCCTCGCTCAGAACGGCCTGCTGGTCGATACCATGACGACGGTGCTGCCCCACACCACCAAGGCGCTGGTCAGCACCCTCTGCGGCACCTGGCCCTACCCGGCCACCCAGGTGGTCGAGGCCAAGCCCGACGGCATGTGGAGCCCCTGCCTGCCCACGCTGCTGCGCGAGGCGGGCTACCGCTCGGCCTTCTTCCAGACCGCCCGGGGCGACTTTGAGGACCGGGTGGGCCTCACCCACAACATGGGCTTCGACCGCTTTTTGCCCCAGAAGGCCTACCCAAGCTCGGGCTGGGACGGCAACAACTACTTCGGGGTGGACGACCGGGCGATGCTGCAGCCGGCCCTGCAGTGGGTGGAGCAGGAGCGCGCCCGGCCCTTCTTCGCGGTCTACCTGACCTTGACCTCGCACCACGAGTACAAGGTGCCGAGCCACTGGCCGCAGCGCAGCTACCCCGGGGTCAAGGGCGCGCGGGGCCGCTACCTCGCGGCGGTCAACTACGTGGATGACGTGCTGGGGCGGATCATCGAGCAGTACGAACAAGCGGGCTTGATGGACGAGACGGTCTTCTTGATCATCGGGGACCACGGCGAGGGCTTCGGCGAGCACGGCCGCTGGCAGCACGATCTGGTCATCTTCGAGGAGGGCCTGCGGGTCCCGGCGGTGCTCTACGGCCCGGCGGTGCTCGGCCGCACCGGGCTCATCTCGGGCAACCGTCAGCAGATTGACGTGCTGCCAACCATTTTGGAGCTGGCTGGCCTGGAGCCGGTGGGCGGCGTGATGCTCGGCCAGAGCTTGTTGTCCGAGGTCGACCCCGACCGCCGCCTGTACCACACCTGCTTTCGGCCGGGGAACTGCTCGGCCGACCGGGTGGGCGATGACAAGTTCATCGACATGTTCCGCTATGGCTCGCCGCGCCAGCACAACCTGAGCGAAGATCCGCTCGAGCGCACCAACCTGCTGCGGGGCCAAGCGCTGAGCGAAGAGACCCTGGCCCGCCAAGCCGCCCTGGAGCGCTGGCGGCGGGAGCTCATCGGCCGCTACGAGGCCGCCCCGGCGGTCAAGGCGCGGGACGCCGCCCCCCCAACGACGGAGGCCGCGGCCACCTGGACCCTGGACGGCGCGCAGATCTCCATGATCTCCTGCGCGGCTTGGTCCGAGCGGGCCAGCCCCGGCGAGGTCGCCTTCGCCCACTGCACCTGGCGGGACGACTCCCCGGAGGTCCAGCGCCTGCGGCCCGAGCTGCGCCTGCGCCAAGGGGCCCAGACCTGGGAAGTGCCGAGCCCGGGCTCGGTGTTCGAGCCGCCGATCTGGCGGTGGAACCGGGGTGAAGCGGTGGAATTCGACCTGCGGGTGCCGGTGCCGCTGCGGGTGGCGGAGGGCCCGGTGCGCGTCGAGGTGCGCTGGTTGGGGCCGGGCGGCGCCCCGATGGAGGGCGGCGGCGAAGGGGGCTGGGTCACGGCCGGCGCGCTGTCGATCCGCCGGGCGAAGAACGGGGTCCCGCCCAAGCCGCTGCCGCCGCGGGTGGAGCCAGCGGAGTCCAGCGACGAGGGCGGCGACCACGACGACAACGACGACAAAGACGACGAGAGCGACGAGTAGCTGCCGGCAGACGGGCGGCGGGGGCCGCAGGCCCCACCGGGAGGGGCGATGGCGGTGCGGACCAAGACGGGGTCGGTGGAGCGGGCGGCGGGCCCGCCGGCGGGGGTGGAGGCGGCCGAGGCCGCGCTGGCCGCGCTCCGGGATCGGTTCCCTGGCGCTATTTTCGCGCGGTACCTGGGGCTCGTGCCCTCCATCGGCCCCGAGGTCTTCGTGGCGCCGGGGGCCGCCTTGATCGGTGACGTGCGCCTCGGCGCCGAGAGCAGCGTCTGGTTCGCCACGGCCCTGCGGGCCGACGTGAATTTCATCGAGGTCGGCCCGCGCAGCAACCTCCAGGATGGCGTGGTGGTGCACCTTGGCGACGATGATCCCACGATCATCGGGGCCGATGTGGTGGTCGGCCACCGGGCGGTGCTGCACGGCTGCCGGGTCGGCGACGCCTGCCTCATCGGCATCGGGGCGGTGGTGTTGGACGGGGCGGTGATCGGCGCGGGCAGCGTGATCGGGGCCGGCGCGGTGGTGCCGGCCGGCGTGGAGATCCCGCCGCGGAGCTTGGTCCTCGGCACGCCGGGCAAGGTGGTGCGGGCGCTCGGCGAGGGGGCCGAGGGCTTTCACCGCGAGCTGGCCGCCAAGTACACGCGCCTCCAGCACAACCACCGCCGCGGCTGAAGGCCGGAGCGGCGGCCAGGCCATGGGCTACGGGTTGTCCCGTAGCGGCTCGGCGGCTCATCGACGGCGGCGCGGCTTTGGGGGCGCCGAGGGCTACGATGAACCGCGTATGCCGTGGGGCGCGGCGCTCTGGGGTTGCGGGGAAGCCCGCGTGCGGGCCCGCCTCGCGTAGCATCGGGCTGGGTGCCCGTGGGCGGGGCGGCGCGCGGCGCGCTGGTCTCTCGGCTCCGCACCCCCCCGAGGCCATGTCTGAGCGCCCGCCCGCGCCGCCCTCCAGCATGCTCACCCAGCTCGTCGCCGGGGCGGCTTTGGGCCTCGCGATCACCGGCACGCTGGTCGCCGCGGTGTCGCGGGTGGCGGTGGTGCGGGGCTTCGCCGCCGTGGAGCAGGCCGAGGCCGAAGCGAACCTGCAGCGCGCTTTGGTGGCGCTGGACGTCGATCTCGAGCACCTCGACAGCATGACCCTCGAGTGGTCGGTGTGGGACGACCCCTTTGAGCTGGCCGGCGGCACGCCCAACGACTTTGTCGCGGAGAACGTGCACGAGGCCACCCTGGAGCGGCTCCGGGCGAGCGAGATCGTGCTCATCGACCGGGCCGGCGCGGTGGTGGCGGGCCTGGGCCAGGACCACCCCGACGGCCCGACGCGCCCGCCCACGGCCGGCTGGGTGGCCCTGGCGCAGGCCGAGGCCCTGGCCACCGGGCGGGGCTTCGTGCGGATGGACGGGGCGCCCTTCGCCTACGCCACCCGGCCCCTGCAGCCCAGCGTCGGATCGGCGGAGCCCACCGGCACTTTGCTCATCGCGCGCCGCCTCGACACGCTGTCCTTGCCGGTGCTCGCGCGCACGAGCGCCCAGCGCCTCGCCCTGGAGCTGCCCCGCCGCGGCGCGCCGCCCCGCGAGGTCACCATCCCGTCCGATCACGAGATCGTCGGCGAGGCGGTTGTTTTCGACAAGCGGCGTGCGGCCGTCGCGGTGTTGCAGGTGCGCGATGACCGCCCGGTGCACCAGCAGGCCCTGGTCACCGTGCGCTACCTGTGGGTGACGGTGCTGTTCACCGCCGTCCTCGGCCTGCGTGAGGGCCACCCAGCCGGCCGTGGGCGGGCGCGTGGGGCCGTCGGGGTCGTCCTGGCCCAGGCCCGCCACCACCGCGCCGGCGCGGTCGATGAGCACGATCTCGCTCGCCCGGAGCCGCTCCAGGGTGGCCTCGTGCACGTTCTCCGCGACAAAGTCGTTGGGCGTGCCGCCGGCCAGCTCGAAGGGGTCGTCCCA
>CANHON010000433.1 GCA_947462115.1 Deltaproteobacteria bacterium
ATGCTGCCGTCGTCTCGGAACAGGTAGTTGCCGCCGTGGGGGTCGGCGTGCAGGGTGCGGAGCCGGTAGTACATCTCGTGGAAGCTCTCGACCAACCGGACGCCCGCCAAGTGCCGGGCCTCGGGGCTCGCGTCGGCCAAGAAGGCGTCCAGGTTGCGGCCATCGATGCGGTCCATCGTGAGCACGCGGCCGGTGCTGCGCTCGGGCACGGCCCGCGGGACCTCCACGCCCTCCACCCGGAGGTTCCGCCGGAAGTACTCGAGGTTGGCGGCCTCTTGGTAGTAGTCCAGCTCCTCGTGGAGCCGCTCGCGGATCTCGGCGAAGATCCCATCGATCTCCTCTTTGGGGCGGCGGATCAGCCGGCCGGCGACGAGGATGCTCTTGAGCGCCGCGAGGTCGCTGTCGACGCTGGCCTCAATGCCGTGGTGCAGCACCTTCACGACGACGCGCCGCCCGCCGGGCAGGGTGGCGGCGTGGGCCTGGGCCAAGCTCGCGGTGCCGAGGGGCCGCGGGTCGAAGCTGTCGAACAGCGTGTGCAGCGGCGCCTCGAGCTCGCGCTCCACCGCCGCGCGGATGATGTCGAAGGGCACCGGCTCGGCGCCATCGTTGAGCTTGCCGAGGATGAAGCTGACCTCCGGCGGCAGGTCAAAACCGTCCACCGCCAGGGCCAAGGACTGCCCCACCTTCATGGCCGCGCCCTTGAGCGAGCCCATGGTCTCGACAACCCGCTCGGCGTTCTCGAGGTGCAGCGTTCGCAGCGCGGCCTGGGCGGTCTCGCTGTCCTGGAACGCACCTTTGATGCGCTGGCCGAGGTAGGAGCCCGACACGCGGCTGGTCAGGCCCCCGAGCCGGGCGAGGCGGCCCATGCGGGAGCCCCCCTTCGCATCGGGGCCGCCCTTGTTGGGGGGATCGTGGGCCACGCGCACCTCCAGGCTACACTCGGGCCGGGTGCATATCCCGGCGGCGGGCCTCGGTCGGCGCGGGACGCGGGCCCAGCGGTCGCTCCCCCGGTTGAAGAGGTCGAAGATGCCCTGCTTTGAGCTATTTTCGTCGAGCCGATGGGGCGTGCGCCTCCCCTCGTTCGCGGTCCTCGCCCTCGCCTTCGGGTGGTCGGGACCGGCCGCCGCGGTCGAGGCCAGCCGCAGCGCCTACCGGGTGCCGGTGGCCAACGGCTTCGCGGTCGCGAGTTTTACCGGCTCGCCGGCGGGCATCGGCGTGGTCGACCGCTGGAGCGATCGGGTCTACCAGCAGCGCAGCCCCACCGACGGCCCCGTCCGGGATCTGCTCTACGACGCTTATTTCGGGCTTCGGTTCGATGGGTCCTCGACCTGGCTCACGGCCTACACCGAGCTGCGGCCGGACCTCGCCCATGGCTTCATCGAGGTGGAGCGCCAGCAGGGCGCCCTCGTGCTCATCGAGCGGGTCTGGGCGCCGATGGGCCTCGCGCTGCCGGCCACCGTCCACACCCTGCGGGTCGAGAACCGGGGCACCGTCACCGCCGCCGGGGTCTCGCTTCAGAGCCTCCACAACCTGCACCTCGGCCAGGACTGGGGCGACGGGGCCGGGGCGGTGCGGGGCGAGCAGATCGCCGGCGGCGCGGGCGCGGCGGGCCTCGTGGAGTGGGGCGTTGACAATGGCTTGGTGATGCACGTCTTGCCCCTGGTGCCCACCGAGGCCGCGGGCTGCGTGGACGTCTGGTCGCGGTTCACCGCCGGCGGCGCGCTCGACCGGAGCTGCGCCGGCAGCGGCGATGATCAGGTGGGCTCGCTGGGCTGGGAGATCGGGGACTTGGCGCCCGGGGAGTCGCGGAGCGTCGGCTTTGTGCTGGCCTTCTCCTCGGGCTTCGACACGGCGAGCGCCCCGCCGGCGGTGGAGGCCTGGCGCGACGGCCTCGGCCCCGACGCCTTGTTGGAGCGCGAGATCGCCGATTGGGACGTTTTTTTGGCCGAGTCGCCGCCGCCCGCTGGCACCAGCGCCGACGAGCAGCAGGCGTGGCGGGCCGCCCTGGCCACCCTCCGCATGGCCCAGGTCCGGGAGCCCGGCGACCCCTACGGCCAGCTCGTCGCCTCCTTCCCCAACAGCAACCCGGTCGGAGAATTCCAACACGAGTGGAACATCGCTTGGGTGCGCGACGGCTCCTACGCCGCCCGGGCCCTCGCCGAGGTCGGGCAGCCCGAGGCCGCCCTCGACGCCCTCCGCTTCTTGCTCCAAGACGAAAAGAACGGCCTGTACGCCGCGCTGATCGGGGTGGACGACTACGCGGTCAGCGTCTGCCGGTCCTATGGCGATGGAACGGAGTGGTCCGACGAGGACGCCACCGGGCCCAACGTCGAGCTCGACAACTTCGGCCTCGTCTTGTGGGCCGCCGGCGGGGTTTTTGAGGTCACCGGCGACATCGAGGCCCTGCGCCCGCTGCTCCCGGCCCTGCTCGACGGCGTGGCCGACGTGCTCCTCGCCTCCATCGACGGGACCACCGGCCTCATCCAGCCCGACTCCAGCATCTGGGAGCGGCACTGGAACGGCAACCAGCGCAGCTTCACCTACACCAGCGCTTTTGCGGTGGCGGGCCTCGAAGCGGCGGCGGCGCTGGCCGAGGCCGCGGGCGACGGCCGGGCGGCGGCCTACCGGGCCGGGGCGGCGGAGGTGGCGGCCGGGGTGGCGGCCCACCTCATTCACCCGGAGGGCTACGTGGCCGCCAACCTCGAAGACCTGCAGCGGGGCCTGCCGGTGCTCGATCTCGCGGCGGTGGAGGTCTTCAACCTCGGCCTGCTCTCGGCCGGCAGCGCGGAGGCGGCCGCCAGCTTTGACGCCTGGGAGGGCCTTCGCGTGGCCCACGGCCGCGGGTTTATGCGCAACGACGACGGCGATCTCTACGACCGCCACGAGTGGGCGATGGTCGACCTGCGCCTCGCCGAGGCCCTCCGCCGCGCCTGCCGGCCCGAGGAGGCCGCGGCCCTCGAGGGCTGGATCACCGAGCAGGCCCGCGAGAACCACTGGATGATCCCCGAGCTTTACCATCCAGAGACCGGGGTCTACGCTGGCCCGGTGCCGATGCTCGGCTTCGGCGGCGGCCTCTACCTGCTGCAGCTCCAGCGACGCGCGGCCCTGGACGCCGGCTGCGAGGCCTTTGTCGACACCGGCGGCGCGGGCGAGGGGGCGGGCGACGGCGGCGGGGCAGGGGAGGGCGCGGCGGACGGCGGCGGGGCAGGGGAGGGCGCGGCGGACGGCGGCCCCGAACCGCTGCCCGACGGATCGGAGGACACCGCGTCCTTGGACGTGGACAAAGGGGAAGCGGAGGCCGGCTGTGGGGGCTGCGGATCGGCCGCGGGGGCGCGCTTGGCCTCTGGCTGGGCCCTCGCGGCGGTCCTCGCGGCGCTGCGCCGGCGGGGGACACGATGAAGACGTTGATCTTGTTGCTGGGTTTGATGCTGGCCGGCTGCGCCCCCAAGCCCATGCCGCCGGGCGAGGCCTCGTGGTACGGCCCGGGCTTCCGCGGCAAAAAGACGGCCTCCGGCGACACCTTCTGGCCGGGCCTCCGTCGCACGGCCGCCCACCGCACGCTGCCCTTCGGCACGGTCGTGAAGGTGCAGCGCACCGACACCGGCCAGTCGGTGCGCGTGGTGATCAACGACCGCGGGCCCTTCGCCAAGGGGCGGGTGATCGACCTGAGCAAGCGGGCGGCCCGGCGCATCGATCTGGTCGAGAAGGGGCACGCGCCCGTCACCTTGCTCGTGGTCGGCTGCAAGGAGCGCTACCGGCGCCGGCACAAAAACCACTGCTGATCGGCGCGGGCCGCGGATTCGGGGCTGCGTGAGAATGGCGTGATGTAGGCCGCTGTGGTCCGCCGCCATGATCCTGTCACCGGGCGGCTGCCGGTCCGACGCAGACCTTTGTCCGGGGCGACACCGAGCGCCCATAGGTGGAGCTCCCCCGGGGAGCCCCATGTCGGCCTGCGCCGCGCTCACGAGCTTGCTGCTGCCCCTGGCGCCCGGCGCGTCGG
>CANHON010000434.1 GCA_947462115.1 Deltaproteobacteria bacterium
CCCTTCCCCCTTGGCCGAGGTCGCCCCGCGCGCCGAGCGCCCGCCGGAGCCCGCGCCCGAGCCCCCGCCCGCGGCCGATCACGGCCCGCGCCTCGGCGTGCTGCTCGGCGTCGCGGCCATCGCCGCCATCGCGGTGGTCGCCTGCGCCGGCGGCGGCCTGTGGTGGTCCAGCCAGCGCGCCGCGGAGGCCGAGCTCGCGGTCGCGGCGCCGCCCAACGCGCCCGAGGCGGCCCCTGGGGCGGCGGTGGCCGTCGAGGCGGGCAGCCCCTCCGCAGCCGTCCTGGCCGAAGAAGCCCCGGCCGCGCCCCCCGATGAGGCCGACGACATCGCTGATCTCGCCGATCCCAGCGACCTCGCCGCCGAGCCCGAGCCTGAGCCTGAGCCTGAGCCTGAGCAGCGGGTGGAGGCCGCGGCCGCCGCGCCGAGCCCGAGGCCGGCACCGGAGCCAGCGGGCCGCAGCCCGGAGCCCTCCGCCCGAAGCGCCGATCGCCCGTCGCCGAGCCCCCGGCCCGAGCCCGCCGCGCGCAGCGCCTCGGCCGACCGCAGCGCGTCGGTAGACCGGAGCACGCCGGTCGACCGGAGCGGGAGCGCCGAGCGCAGCCGCAGCGGCGAGCCCACCGCCCCCGCCGACCCCAGCGCCGACATCGGCGCCGAGGCGCTGGACCTGGACCGCCTGAGCCGCAGCGCCGCCAAGGGCGCGCTCGGGCCCTCCGACATCATGGCGCTCGAGACCGTCGGCGCCCGCGACGAGGACTTCACCCGGTCCCGCACCCTGCTCGCCACCGACGCCCGCAAAAAGCGCAACCCCAAGGCCGAGAAGCGCTACCTCGACGAGCTGCTCAGCCTCCCGGAGAACGCCTACAACCCAGCGGTGCTCATCGACGTGGGCCGTTACGAGCTCAACCACAAAAGCTACGCGAAGGCCCTGGAGCGCGCCAACATGGCCGAGCGGCACTGGCAGCGCCTGCCGCCCGAGGTCATCGCCGAGCGCAAGGCCCAGATCTACGAGCTGCAGGCCAAGGCCAGCCGGGGCCTGCTCAACAACACCGACGACGAGGCCCGCCAGCGCGAGCTGGTCGAGCAGAGCCTCCGCTTCTGGCGGCGCTATGCCCAGCAGGTCAACAGCGACACCAGCCTCGTCGAGAAGGCCAACGCCGAGATCGCCAGTCTCGAGGACATCCGAAGGAGGTTGGAGTGACCCGCTGCCCCGCCGACGCCGCCCGCGCCCCCAACGCCCCGGTGCGCCCCGCGTCCACCCCCGCTTCCACCCCCGCTTCCACCCACGGCCGCCCCGCCGCGCGGCCCTTCGCGCTGCTCCAGAAGGTCCTCCCGGCGGTCCTTCCGGCGGTCCTCCTGCTGGCTATGGGCAACGGCTGCGCGGCCCGGCAGGCCATCACCGGCCGCGTCATCGACCGGAACGGCGACCCCATCGACCGGGTGATCGTGTCGCTCGATCCCGGGGACGTCGAGCTGATCACCGACTCCGACGGCTCTTTCGCCATTGACTACATGCGCGACGAGAAGGGCAACCGGGTGCGCTTGGAGCGGCGCCGGGACTATTCGGTCGAGCTTTTCCGGCTCGGCTACCATGTCGGCGAGACGACGGTCTACTACAAGCGCGGCGAGCTGGTCGTCGATCCGATCACCCTGACCGAAGACACCGTGCGCATCGAGGGCCCGGAGGTCGAGGTCGATCCCGGCCAGTTCCGCGACCGCACCCAAGGCACCGGCGCGACCTACGAAGGGGAATGACGTGCTGTGGATGATCCTCCTCGTCGCCTGCAGCGGGCCGGGCCCGGCCGAGGTCGAGCCGACGGCGCCCGCCGACCCCGCCGTGGACGCCGGCTGGATCCCCGCGCTCATGGCCACGCCCGCCTTATTCGACGCCTTGGTGGCGGAAGATCACGCCGGGTGGGTCGCGGTGCACGCCGGAGACTGGCGGGCCACCGGCGCGGCCCCGGGCCCCCAAGCCCGCCTGCGCGAGCGCCGCGGCGCGACCCTGGACCACGCCCTGCGCCTGCACGTCACCGCCTGGGAGGCGTTGGCCGGCCGGTGGGAGGCCCGGGGTGCTCCGGGTGAAGCCGCGGTGGTCCGCGCCGTGGCCCGCGCCGCCCGGGTGGACGCCGGCCTCCCGCCAGACGCGCAGGCCCCGCCCGCCTCCGGCGCCCGCCTGAGCCCCGACGCCGCCGCCCTCAGCGCCTGGTCCGGCGAGCTCGATCCGCCGGAGATGGGCCCCCTCACCGGCTGCCTGCGGGTCCACCTCGCGGCCCGGGCGTCTGGCGGACCGGCGAGCTGCCCCGCCCTGGCCACCCTCACGCCGCCGCTGCCCGACCCCTTCGCGGTGCAGACCGCGCGCCTGAGCTGGCGCGCCGGCCCTGGCCAAGGCCCGGTCATGCCCGACAATAACCTGCAGCACGCTGTGTTCAGCGAGCGGTGGCTGGGCGGCCCCGCAGAGGTCGCGGGGGGCGCCCTGGGGCCGGCCCTCGGCTTTGACCTCCACGGCGCAGCCGACGCCCAGGCGGTGCGGGACGCCGTTCACGCCATGGACGGGGCGCTGGACACCGCGGCCGCCCGCTGGCGCAGCGCCGCCCCACCCGAGGGCCGGGCGCTGGAGGCCGAGCTGGACCTCCTCGGGCTGTGGCGCAGCCGGGCGCTGACCGCCGCCGCCGCCGACCTGCTGGGCCAGGACCGCCCCGAGCCCGCCGCCGCCGCCCTTCAGCTCGCCCTGGACGCCACCCAAGGTAGGGCCCTGAGCCCGCGCAACACCCCCGAGCTCCGGTTGTTGGCCGCCGAGGCCGCCCTCCGCACCGGCCGCAGCCGAGAGGCCCTCGACGCCCTCGCCCCCCTCCGCGCGGCCTGGCCCGAGATCAAGACCATCGTCGAGATTGTCGATGACGTCGTCGTTCTGGAGAGCCTCGGCCGGGTCGGCGAGAGCCACGAGCACTGAGCCCACCGCGCCCCACGCGGGGCCGCCCCCCGGCGCCGGTGCCCCGCACATTCCCGGAACCACGACCGGCGCCTGCTTCGCTGGGATAGGCTGGAAACCTTGGAGATGCCCATGATGACCCCGCCGGTCCGCGCCCACCGCTTCCATTCCGCCCTTGGGTCCGCTGTGCTCGCCGCCATCGCCGGCTGCAGCGACTACAACGTCAATTCCAAAGCCGAGCCGGTCGATGGGGCGGAGCCCGCGGACAGCGGTCTGCCAGACGCCGACGACAGCGCCACGCCCGACGACACCGACGACTCGGGGATCCCCGGCGGCTCCGACACCACCGAGCCCGACGACCCGGCCTTGGCCACCGCCACCAACTACATCCACACCGCCGACCAGCTCTTCGCTTGGGAGCCCGGGACCGGCGCCACCGCCATCGCCCCCTTCCGCGACTCGAGCGGGTCCTCCGTCGAGATCACCGACCTGGCCATCGATCTCGACGGGCGGATGTTCGCGGTGGGCTGGAGCACCCTCTATACGGTGGACGCCAGCACCGCCCGGGTGAGCCGGGTGGCCGACATGGACCAGAGCCTCGTCGGCCTCACCTTCTTGTCCGATGGCCGCCTGATCGGCGCCGGCGACGGGATCTTCGAGGTGGACACCACCACCGGCGCCCTGCGCGCGCTGACCTCGGGCGGCGGCTACACCACCTCCGGCGACGTGGTCGGCATGCCGGACGGCAAGCTCTACTGGACGGTGCTCGGCAGCTTCGGGGACGCACTGGTGCGCATCGATCCCACCACTTGGTCCACCACCTACGTGGGCGAGATCGGCGAGTCGAGCTTGTGGGGCATCGGCGAGGTGGGCGGCAACCTCACCGGCTTCTCCTCGGGCGGCCGCCTCGTCGAGATCGACCCCACCACCGCCCGGGTCAGCCGGTCCACCACCTTGCCCAACGCCTGGTGGGGCGCCACCACCAACCCCGTCCGGTGGTGAAGCCAATGCGAAGCGACCGAGGCCGAACCGACCGAGGGCCAAGCGAC
>CANHON010000435.1 GCA_947462115.1 Deltaproteobacteria bacterium
GCTTGGAGGAAGACATCGGTGCAGCGGCGAAAGCGGTGAACGCGGTGAAAGCGGCACTATCCAGTCTCACGAACAGTCATGCCACGCAGTTTGCAGAGGAGATTCGCTCAACCTTCGCTTCGCAGCAAGCCCAGTTGGCGGAACTGCGGAACATCCTGCCGTTGCTGCGCCCTCCGGTTGATAATCTCCTTAGTCCAGATGTACTAAAGACGGTGCAAGCGATCCTTCAGGCTCAAACAGCCGTCCCAACTCGGCTCAGCTTACCTGCCCTCACCGCGGCGGTAAGCATACCTCGAGGCCAACACCTGCCCGACGACCGCGTGGTTCCTCCAATGTTGATAGACAATCGGTCTCCCAATGAAGATGATCCGACTGATCTGCACCGAATCACCGATACCGATGACAGTGATTTCTCGACCATCGCGAACCGCGATGCCGGAGGTGATGCCAGCAAGCCTGAGGCGCCGGGTGGGCCCAACGTTGTTGAACCCAGGGGGGCTAAAACTGCAAATAGCCCGAAGCAATCCAGAACGAGCCGCAAGCCCCCAAAAACAAACAAGCCCACCGCCAAACCCGTCGCGTCAGATGGGCGGAAGCCTAAAGACAAGTCCGCTAGCGTGGCGAAACAAGGTGGCAGCACCCGGGCCACGAAGGCGGAATTAACCGTTCAGAACGGTTCAGCCGGAGCAGCTGACGACACCGCAGCGCCAAAAGGCTTCAAGCCCAACACCGAGCCCCCCACCGAAGAATAGCCCCCCGCGCGAGGCCCACCCCTGGCGGCGCAGCCGGCCGGCGCGCAGCGGCGGCGGAGCGGGCCCGGCGCGGACCTCGGCCGCGGCGGGGTGGCCCGCGAACCCGGACGGGTGGGCCGACCCGAAGGGGCGCGCCCAGACGTTGTTTTCGTGGAGGGCTCAGGCCCCAGATGGGCAGCCGGGCGCGCGGCAGCTTCGGCAGCGGGCGCGCTCGGGGGTGCCGCCGCGGGCGGACTGCTCGACGGCCAGCGCGTGGGGGCGGCCGCGCCAGAGGGCGGCGAGGCTGCCCGGCGTGACGGAGCCATAGGCGAGCTCCAAGGGCAGGTCTTGGTCGCAGAGGGTGAGCTTGCCATCCCAGGAGACGACCGGGCTGCGGGCCGGGGCGTGGCAGCGGCGCGGGTCGGGGGGCGTGAAGGGCTGGCCGAGGCGGGCGGCGAGCTCGACGTAATGGGCGCGCAGCGCGTCGTCTTCGGCGGGATCGGCGGAGCGGGCGGCGCGCAGGTGGGCCCCGCGGCGAGCGGAGGGGCGCGGGCCGACCAGCAGGGGCAGGCCGTGGGCGCGGCGGCGCAGGTCGTCGAGGCTGAGGTCGGGGTGCGCCGCCATGAGCAGGAGGAGCTGCGTGTCGGCGGGAAGGGTCGCGAGGAGGTCGGGGGCGTGCTCGCCGTCTCCGCGGTCGAGGTCGAGGTGCAGGTCGAGGGGTGCCGGCTGGCTGAGCAGCTCGAGCAGGGCCGGGGTCAAGAAGCGCCCGTCGGTGTGCAGGCGCAGGCGGTCGAAGCGGCCCTGGCGCGCACAGTCGAGCAAGAAGGCGAGGATGGGCTCGATCTCGGGGTGCAGCAGGGGCTCGCCCCGCCAGCGCAGCGACAGGGCGCCAAAGCGCAGGCCCTGGGCCGACAGATCGTCGAGGATGGCGCGCACCACGTCAAAGCCCATAAAGCCGCGGCCGAAGTCGAGCTGGCCGTGGTCGCGCAGGGGGCCCCAGGTCTCGGCGCTCGGGCGGCGCGGCAGGCCGGCGGTGAGGGCCGACCAGCGGCGCGGCGGGGTTGTGCAGGCAGGGTCGTCGCAGGGGCAGACGTCGCTGAGCTCGAGGGTGAGGGTGGCCTCGGGCAGGTGCTCGACGGCGCCGCGCAGGCGGCCCGCGAGGCGCGACCGAAGCGTGGAAATAGCGAGCTGCGCGCCATCTTGGAGCAGGGCGGCGCCCGAGTCGGAGCGGCCTCTTAGGTAGCAGGTCTGCACGCAAGGGGTCTGGCAGGTCTTGACCACGGCGCGGCGGGCGCGCAGGGCGGGGCTGGCCCAGAGCTGGCGCAGGGTCTGCTCGCGCACGTTGCCGAAGGTGCCGTTGAGGAAGTCGAGCTGGCCGTCGCACATGATGGCGGCGCCGTCGGCGTTGATGTAGAGCTCCTTCCAGCCGGCCCAGCAGGGGGCCTCGAGCGGGCCCAGCGCCTCGGTGTGGTAGCGCGGGATCATCCGCAGCTCGTCGGGGGTGTTTTGGATTGTGTAGCCGGCCTCGGGCTGGGCCTCGGCGCGGCGGGCCAGGCGCTCGCACAGGGCGAGGAGGGCCGGCTGCTGGGCGGGCGAGAATTGCAGGGCCCGGCTGTCGGCGCTGGCCTCGGGGCCGGCCCGGAACAGGTTGAGCACCTGCACGCCGTCGAAGCCGAGCGCCGCTTGTTCATCGAGGATGGCCTCGAAGCGGTCGAGGTTGTTCGCGTGCAAGATGGTGTTGGCCAATATCTTGCGTCGGCTGTTGCCGGCCTCGGCGTCGGCCTCGCGCAGGCGGCGGTAGCCCTCGATGGCCCGCGCCCACATGCCGGGGCCCCGGATGGCGTCGTTGGCCGAAGCGTCGCCGTCGAGGCTGATGTTGAAGTGCAGCCGGTCGGTGGGCACGGCGGCGAGGGCCCGGGCCCGGCGCAGCGTGATCAGCGTGCCGTTGGTGGTGACGCTGACGTAAAAGCCCCGCCGCACGGCATAGGCGAGCAGCTCTTCGATGTCGGACCGCATGAAGGGCTCGCCGCCCAGCGGGTTGAACACCGGCACGCCCCACACCGAGGTCTGGTCGATGATGCCCTTGACCTCGTCGGTGCTGAGCTCGGGGCTGTCGTAGCAGGTGGTGCACATCGTGCAGCTGAGGTTGCAGCGCAGCGTGAGGTTGACGCTCACGCGGTCGGGCGGCGCGAGGCTGCGGTTGAGGCCCCGCGACAGGTACATGCGCAGGTCGCGCTGCAGCTCGGCCCCGGTCCGCATCCCTCGCCCCCCTGCGCCCGCGGCGCGCCGCCCGAGGCCTATCCCGAGGGCAGGGGCCCGCACGCCCCGGCGGTCCAGCGCGGGTTAGCGGGCGCCCATGCGCGTGCTCATCGTCCACCACGGAAGTCTGCCCTCCACCGACGGCCCGGTCACCGGCGGGGCCCTGCGCGCCGCCCAGCACCAGCGGGCCCTGAGCGCCGCCGGGCACGAGGTTCACCTGCTGTCGCGGGCCCAAGACGGGCCGGGCGGCTTTCACTCCGGCGCCGAGCTGCACGCCCGGGCCCGCCGCATGCGCCCCGGGGCGGTGATCTGCGTGCAGCCCGAGGAGGCCTTCGCGCTCGCCGGCTTGGACGCCGCCGTGGTCGTCGACCTCTACGCGCCGCGGCTGGTCGAGGCCCCCTTCGAGGGCCGGCTGCAGGCCGAGCTGCCGCCGCTCCTTCGCGCTTTTGGCGTGGGCGACGTCTTTTTGGCCAGCAACGAGGCCGCGGCCGATCACTGGCTCGGGCCGCTGGCGCTCGCCGGCCTCGACCTGCGCCAGAGCCCGCTGCTCACCGTGCCCTTGGCCGCGCCCCAGCCCACCGACGGGGCCATCGGCGCCGCCGCTTTTGGCGCGCCGGTGCAGCGCTCGGCCACGCCGCTGTTCGTGGCCGGGGGCGCCGCCTGGCCCTGGCAAGACCCCCGCGCCGATCTCGAGGAGGCGCTCGCCGCCCTCGACGCGCTGGGCCAGGGCGAGCTGTGGTGGTTCGGCGGCCCGCCCCGCCCGGCCACAGGCGACGAAAACAGCTCCAGCGACGCCGCCTTCCCCCTGCCCGCGCACCCGCGGCTCAAGGCGATGGGCTGGCTCCCCTACCCTGCCCTGCTGCGGGCCTACCAACGGGCCTGGGCCGCCTTCGACTTCTGGGCGCCCAACCCCGAGCGCCGCTTGGCCACGGGCTTTCGGCACGCCGACTACCTCGGCTGCGGCCTGCCGGTGCTCAGCCGGCC
>CANHON010000436.1 GCA_947462115.1 Deltaproteobacteria bacterium
GACGCCGCGGCCCCGGCCGACGCCGCTGCTCCGGCAGACCCGGCCGCTCCGGCAGACCCGGCCGCTCCGGCAGACCCGGCCGCTCCGGCCGGCGCCGAGGGCGAGAAGGCCGCCGCCACCGACACCGCCACCCCGCCCGCCGAGGGCGCGGCCGACGAAGCCGGCGCCGAAGAGGAGGATGAGCCCGAGGAGTCCCCCTTCACCAACGGCCTCAAGATCTCGCTGTTCGCGCTCTTCTTGGGCGGCGGCTCGGCGGTGCTCGGCATCTGGGTAGACCGCGACAAGTCCCGCCCCACGCGGAACGCCGTGGTCATGTCCATCCTCATCATCATCGCCTGTGTCGTCGGCGCGGCCCAGGGCTACCTCGACTCCGTGGGCGCCATCCAGCAGCGGGCCGACCTCGCCCGGATGCTCGGAATGGTCGCGGAGATCGCCCGGGGCACCAACGACCCGGCCCTCGCCAAGCTCCTCGAAGACCAGGGCGCCCTGCCCCCGGGCTCCGCCGACGAGATCGCCAAGGCCAAGGCCGAGGCCGACCGCGTCGCCGCCGAAGAGGCCGCAGCGGCCGCAGCGGCGGGCGAAGGCGAGGGTGAGGCCGGTGAAGGCGGCGAAGGCGCTGAAGGAAGCGAGAGCGGCGAAGTGACCGAGGGCAGCGGAGAAGAGATCGGCGAAGCCGGAGACGCGCTGGACGGCGATGGTGCCGAGCCCGACGCCAAGGCCGGCGAGTAGCTCACAACAGGAGGAGGAGAGATCATGGATATCGGAATGATCGTCACCTTTGCGGGCCTGTTTGTGGCAGGTCTCGCAGGTGTGCTTGGTGTGTGGATGGAGCGTGACCAGGAGGCCCCCGCCAAGTGGGCCTGGGTCTTCAGCTTCCTCATCTGTATTGCCACCGGCGTCGAGATGTCGCACTCGGTCGTGCAAGCGGCCGAGGACGGCGTCACCGAAGAGAAGATGGCGACGGTGCTCGAGGCCCTGGCCGAGCTGGCCGCCAGCGGGGACAACCCGGCCCTCCAGGGCTTGGTGAACACCGAGCTGGCCGCTGCTTCGCGCTCGAACCCGGGCGTCATGAAGAAGATGGAGAAGAAGGCCAAGGCCAAGGGCAAGGACCCCAAGGCCATCAAGCGCCAGGCCAACGCCGGCCGCCGCAAGGCAGCGGGCCTCCCGGCCAAGAAGCCAGCGGCCAAGGGCGGCAAGGCCGGCAGCAAGGCGGGCGGCAAGGCCGGCGGCAAGGCGCCGGGCAAGGCCGGCGGCAAGGCCGGCAGCAAGAGCGGCTCCAAGTCGGGCGGCAAGGCGGACGGCAAGGGCGGCAAGTCCGACGGCAAGGCCGGCGGCAAGTCCGGCAAGTCCGACGGCAAGTCCGGAGGGAAGTCCGACAAGGACAAGAAGGACGGCGGCAAGTCCGACAAGGACAAGAAGGACGGCGGCAAGTCCGACAAGGACAAGAAGGACGGCGGCAAGTCCGACAAGGACAAGAAGGACGGCGGCAAGTCGGACGGCAAGTCCGGCAAGTCCGACGGCAAGTCCGGCAAGAAGAACTGAAGGCCCGGGCGCTGGTCGCCCGCGCAGCCCGCCCCCGTTGGCCACCCGGCCGCGGGGGCGTCCGCTTTTTGGGGCCCCGCCCGCCGATCCGACTCAAGCAGGCCAGCCGCTGGCCCGATGGCGCCCACGCCGCGGCGCCCTGCAGCGCCGCGCGCCGACCGGAGCGCCCATGGACACCCTGTTCGACCTGCTGCCTGAGCCCCAGCCGAGCCCCACCGCGGCCCCCGGCCAGGCCCCCCGCGACGCCCGCTGCGCGCCCCTCACCGAGGGCCCGTCGGAGCCCGTCTTGGTGTCGCTGCACGCTGATCCCATCGACGAGCGCCGCGCGCGCCGCCGCTGGCTGTGGCGCCGCGAGCTCGGCCTGCCGACGATCTGGGAGGCCTGCGCGCCGCCCGAGGCCCTGCGCCCCGCGCCCGCCAACGGGGCCGCCGCCAGCGGGGCCACCAGCGGGGCCACCAGCGGGGCCACCAGCGAGGCCGCCGCCCGGGCCCAGTGGTCCGCCAAACAAGCGGGCTGAGCGCCCTTCAGCCCTGGGTCGCCGCCGCCTGCCGCAGCAGCCCGAGCATGGCCGAGCGGAGCCCGTTCACCGTCAGGGGCTTCGCCAAAAAGGCGTCCATGCCGGCGTCCAGGCAGCGCTCGCAGTCCCCCTCCATGGCGTTGGCGGTCACCGCCAGCACCGGCGTCCGGTGGCCAGGCAGCCCCGCGCCGCCCGCCTCGCGCTCCCGCTCCCGCAGCCGCCGGGTGGCCTCAAAGCCGTCCATCACCGGCATCTGGCAGTCCATCAGCACCAGCTCGAAGCGCTCGGCGGCCAGCGCATCGAGGGCCTGGCCCCCGTGCTCCGCCACCTGGACCGTGCAGCCGAGCAGCTCGAGCATGCCCACCGCCACCATCTGGTTGACGAGGTTGTCCTCCACCAGCAGCACCCGGAGCCCGCGGAGCTCAGCGGCGGGCGGGCTGGGCGGGACCGGCGCCGAGGGGCCCTCTACTGCGTAGGCCGGCGCCCCCGAGGCCGGCGCCCCCGAGGCCGCCGAAGCCCCCGGAGCGAGGGAAACGACCGGCGTTATCCGCGCGACCGGCGCGACCGGCGCCCCCAAGCCGACGGCGGGGCCCTCCTCCTCCGCCGACCACGCGGGCCGGGGCAGGGCCGGGTCGGTGGCGGCCTCGGCTGGCACGCAGGGCACCCGCAGGCAGAAGGTCGATCCCTCCCCCAGGCGGGACACCAGCCGGAGCTCCCCGTCCATCAAGCCCACGAGCTGTCGGCAGATGGCGAGGCCGAGGCCGGTGCTCGCCGAGGCCTGCTCGCCGCTGCGCCCCTGACCCATCACAAAAGGCTCAAAAATCGCCGCCTGCTGCTCGGGAGCGACGCCAGGGCCGGTGTCTTCGACGTCGATGCACAGCAGGCCGTCGGCGATCCAGGCCCGCAGCCGCACGCTGCCGACCTCGGTGTACTTCAGCGCGTTGCCGAGCAGGTTCAGCAGCACCTGGCGCAGGCGGTGGGGGTCGAGCTGCAGGCGCAGGGCCTCCGGCAGCTCGAGGTCTGCCCGCAGCGCGAGGCCCCGCTGCAGGGCGATGGGCTGCAGCAGCTCCACCGCCCCGGCGATGAGGCGGGCGGGCCGGGTGGGCGCCGGGCTCAGGCTCAGCCGGCCGGCGTCCATCTTGCTGAGGTCGAGCACGTCGTTGACCAACATCAGCAGGGCGCGGGCCGAGCTGCGCACGGTGTCGACCATGCGGAGCTGATCGGGGCCGAGCGGCGTCTGCTCCAGCAGCTCCATCGTGCCCATCACGCCGTTCATCGGCGTGCGGAGCTCGTGGCTCATGCGCGCCAAGAAGTCGCCGCGGGCCCGCGCCACCTGCTCGTCGAGCAGCCGCTGGCGCTCGTGGGCCTCGGCCTGGCCGAGCCGGATGAAGGCCGCCCGCAGCCCGCTGGACAGGGCCTCCAGCTCCAGGCTCTGGTCGAGGACCGGCAGCGCCTCGGCCGCCGCGCCGCCGCGCCGCACGTGCGCCAAGGCCGCCGCGAGCTCGGTGGTCGGCCGCACAAACCGGCGCCGGATCCACAGCACGCCCCCGAGCAGGCCGACGGCGGCGGTGAACAGCAGCAACACCCACAGGTAGCGCACGGTGACCAGGGCCTGCTGGTGCACCGGGCGGTCATCGCGCACCTGCAGCAGCCCGACGGCCGCCCGCCGCTTGTCGAAAATAACCGCCTCGCCGACGATCTCCTGATCGGACGGGATGGAGACCTCCCGGGGACGCGCCCCGCGGCGGGGCGGCTCCAGGGCGAGGCGCTGGGCGCTCGTGCGCGCGAGCACCGGCAAGGACAGCGTGTCGAGGCGGCGGGCGATGAGCAAAGTGCCGGTGGGCTCCGCCGATCCGACACTGGGCTGCAGGGGCCGGGTGGCGTAGGCGAAGGGCGCCCCGTCCATCC